>JALYGD010000260.1 GCA_030777265.1 Actinomycetota bacterium
CGCGTGCTGCGCCTCCCCGTCCACGTCCACGAGACACTCGGCAAGATGCGCTGGGCCGAGCTCGACCTCGTCCAGCAGCTCGGACGCGAACCGACCGAGCTCGAGCTCGCCGAAGCTATGGACATGACCGTCGACCGTCTCCGCGACATCCGCACCGCGGCCCGCGACCTGCTCTCACTCGACACCCCTGTCGGGGAGGACGGGGACACGACCATGGGCCACCTGGTCGCCGACGAGGAGGCGATCGACCCCGAGGGTGCGGCGGCCTTCACCCTCACGAAGGACCTCGTCCAGGACGTCCTCGCCACGCTGAATGAGCGGGAGCGGGGCGTCGTCATGCTTCGCTTCGGTCTCCTCGACGGCGAATGCCGTACCTTGGAGGAGGTCGGCGCCCAGTACGGCGTGACACGCGAGCGCATCCGACAGATCGAGGCGAAGACGCTGACGAAGCTGCGCCACCCCTCCCGGTCGGACCGCTTGCGCGGTCTGCTCGAGACTGCCTCCGGCACCGGAAAGGGCAACGGGCCGATCTAGTTTTCACCGGCTCGTTCTCGCCCCACCGAACCGTGCTCGCTCACGAGCCGCCGTTCCCTCTGCAAGACGGTGGCGGAGGCGGGCAGATCCCGGCATCGAGGAGGAGAAGCACGTGGGCGTGAGGGTGGGGCTCGTCGGCCTGCCGAACGTCGGCAAATCCACGCTTTTCAACGCTGTCTCCCACGCTGGCGCCACTGTGGCGAACTTTCCCTTCAGCACCATCCAGCCGAACGTCGCCGTCGTCGCAGTGCCTGATGAGCGGCTCGGCCGCCTTGCCGAGCTGGCCGGCTCCGCCGAGGCTGTGCCGACGACCGTCGATATCGTCGACATCGCGGGACTCGTCGCAGGTGCGAGCCGCGGCGACGGCCTCGGAAACCAGTTCCTGGCCCACATCCGGGAGGTCGACGCGATCTGCCACGTCGTGCGCTGCTTCGAGGCTCCCGACTTAGCGCACGTCTCCGGGCGGGTCGACCCGGCTGCTGACATCGAAGTGGTCGCCACCGAACTCGTTCTCAAGGATCTCGAGACGGTCACCAGACGGCTCGAGCGCGTGGCGCGAGCCGCTCGCGCCGATCCTTCCCTGTGCAGCGAGTTGGAGTTGCTCGAGCGGCTCCGGGGGCACCTCGCCGCCGGCGCTCCAGCACGCACGTTCGCTCCCACGCGGGAGGGACCCGCCGAGGGCCACAACACCATCGGCGGTCTCTTCCTACTCACAGCGAAGCCGGTGCTCTACGCGGCGAACGTTGCGGAGGAGGACCTGCCCCAGGGCGGTGCAGGCGCGGAAGCCGTGCTCAAACTCGCCGAGCAGCAACGTTCCGAAGCCGTCGTCATCTGCGCAAAGCTCGAAGCGGAGCTCCTCGAACTGCCAGCGGACGAGCGGGCGGAGTACCTTGACAGCGTCGGTCTCGAGCGCAGCGGCCTCGAGCGCATCGTCGAGGCGGCTCACCGCTTGCTCGACCTAGTAACCTTTTTCACCGCCAACCCGAACGAAGCGCGGGCTTGGACGGTGCCGGCCGGTACCCGCGCCCGCCGTGCCGCCCGCGAGGTCCACTCCGATCTCGAGCGGGGATTCGTGCGAGCCGAGGTCATCCGCTTGGAGGACTATGACCGGCTCGGCTCGGAGTGGGCGGTGCGCGAAGCCGGCTTGCTGCGGATCGAGGGCCGGGACTACCAGGTGACCGACGGTGACGTACTGCACATCCGTTTCAACGTGTAGGTTCCCACGAAGGCACGGACCGTCTCGGCCGCCCAACGGGAGCGCGCAGCGTTTCGAACCAGATCGCGTGGTATCCCGAAACCCATCTTGATCAGGCCCACCTCCCACACCCGGTCCACCAGCCGTCAGGAGATGCCGATGCCTCGGGATCCGATCACCCGACTCGAGGTCGCTGCCTGCCCTACCCATCGCACCAACGTGGGCCATTACAAGCACCACAACGTCGGCTGCGACTGTCTGACAGAGGAGCGTCGCGCCGAGCTCGCGAAGCGTCTCGCGGAGGCGCGGGCCGAAGACCACCCTCTCGCTGAGCCGGCCGAGTAGCGCATGTCACGCAAAGCTCTGGGAGGACGGTTCCAGCGTGGCGCACGGCTGGCCGGCACCAGCCTGCGCTCAGCTGCTGGCCTCGCGGCGGCGAAGGCACGTCACGCGACCGGCGGCGGAGCGGACCCCTCGCAGTTCCATGCCGTGACGGCTGAGATGCTCACCGATGTCCTCGGTGAGATGAAGGGGGCGGCCATGAAGCTTGGCCAGCTCCTCAGCTTCGTCGACGTGGACCTTCCCGCCGACGTGCGGACCATCTACCACGAAGCCCTCGCGAGCCTGCGCGACAACGCTCCCCCCCTCGATCCGGAGCTCATCGCCCAGGTCGTCACCGAGGAATACGGGGCGCCTCCCCAAGCCATCTTCGCCGCATGGGATCCCACCCCTCTGGCTGCCGCGTCGATCGGACAGGTGCACGCCGCCCGTCTCGATGGGGACCGCGAGGTGATCGTGAAGGTCCAGTACCCGGGCGTGGCCGAGGCGGTGCGAGCCGACCTCCGCAACGCCGAGGCGTTCACGCCGCTGGCACGCCTCATCTCCCCCCA
>JALYGD010000261.1 GCA_030777265.1 Actinomycetota bacterium
CCAGCCCGGTCATCGGAGCCCTCGGCCGCAGCTTCTCGGCGGACCCGGCGGTGGTTACCGACCACGCCCGGGCGGTGATCGAGGCGCACCGCGACGCTGGAGTCCTCACCGCCGTCAAGCACTTCCCCGGCCATGGGAGCGCCCCTGGAGACACCCATCTGGGCTTCGTTGACGTGACCAAGGCCTGGGCGCCGGTGGAGCTGGTGCCCTACCGCACGCTGGTCAGCGAGGGCAGCGTCGATGCGGTGATGACGGCGCACGTGGTCAACGGCCAACTCGACCCGCAATGGCCGGCCACCTTGTCTCCGACGACGATCACCGGCGTGCTGCGCGACGAGCTGGACTTCCAGGGCGTGGTGGTCTCCGACGACCTGCAGATGGGCGCGATCGCCGATCATTACGGTCTGGAGACCGCCGTGCACCAGGCCCTTGTGGCCGGCGTCGACATCCTGCTTTTTGCCAACAACAACCCGCGGGCCTACGAGTCCGACATCGCGCCCCGCGTCGTGGCGTTGGTCGAGGCGCTGGTCCGTGACGGTGCGCTCACCGAGGAGCGCATCGACGAGTCCGTCGAGCGGGTGCGCGCCCTCAAGCGCCAGCTTTCCACTCCTCGCTGATGCCAAGTCGTGGTCACCGAATCGGTGCGGCCACCAGTTCGCTCGAGCTGTGAGGCTCGCACGAGTCGACGAGCCGCTCGCCAAGCGCCCTTCGGTCCCGCTTCAAGATCTCCGGCCACCGCGATATCGAGCGGCTGATAAGCGGCGCTCCTGACCGGCACTTGCGAGACAGGGCCTCATCCTTCGGTGCTACGGGTGCGCGATCCTCGCGCCGTGCCAGCAGGTCCGACCGGGACCGATGAGAAATGGCGGCGGCGCCGGTCTGATTACGGTCCGCCAGGTGCCTGCGACCGCAGCAAGGGAGAGAGCGACCCATGAGACCGCTCCGATACTCGATCAACGTCACCCTCGACGGCTGTTGCGATCACCGGGTGATACCCACGGACGAAGAGCTGCGGAACGGCACGTCGCGAAGGGCAAGCCCCAGGGCCAGTCGCCGGCCGGGGCTCCAGTCGTGGAGCCCGTAGCGGATCTCCTCCTGCGGGTGGAACGATGGCTGCCAAGCACCACCGTCGGCCGACGCCAGGCCGCAGTCGAAGCATTGGGCAGTAAGGAGTGGCGTAGCCGGCTCCAGCCCAACAAGTTGAGGGCTCGATAACAGCGGCTCACATAACACACGGCCGGGCTACGCAGTCCTCGCGCCGAAAGGCGCATCTCTTGCGCGGCCCACTCTGTTGGCGACCCGCCATCGTCCAGAACGCCGACTCGAGCGCGGACCCCTTGTCGCCCATCCCGGCCAGCGCGACGCTCTCCACCAGTGGTACGGGGGGGTCGCCGCACGGCCCCCGTAGGACGGAAGCGGGAGGTAGAGATGGCCGAGGTGAAGATGCAGGAGGCGCTCGTCGAGCGCCTGTTCGGCTCTCTCATCGGAGCGATGGACCTGCTGCACGTGTACGTGGGCGAGCAGCTGGGGTTGTACGACGCGCTGGCGGTGGCGGGTCCCCTCACCAGCGGCGACCTGGCCAGGCGATGCGACGTCCACGAGCGGTACGCCCGGGAGTGGCTGGAGCAGCAGGCAGTAGCGGGCATCCTCACGGTGGACGATCCCGATGCCGATTCAGATCAGCGTCGCTTCGCACTGCCGGCCGGGCACGCGGAGGTCCTGCTCGACGGCGACAGCCTGTCGTACATGACGCCGCTCAGCCTGTTCCTCGCTTCGGTAGCCCAGACGATGCCGCAGGTGCTCGAGGCGTTTCGCACCGGTCGCGGCGTCCCCTATGACGCCTACGGACCGGACCTGCGGCGGGGCATCGCCCGTATCAACCGCCCCATGTTCCTCAACCTCCTCGCCGAGGAATGGTTCCCGCAGGTGCCAGGCCTGGTGGAGCGGCTCACTGCCGACCCTGCCGCCCGAGTGGTCGACGTGGGATGCGGCTCCGGTGGGTCGGCCATCGCCATCGCGCGACGCTTCCCCAAGGTGGAGGTCACCGGTCTCGACCTCGACTCTGAGTCGGTGAATGACGCCAGACGCAACGCCGAAGAGGCCGGCGTGGCGGACAGGATCTCCTTCGAGCTGGGCGACGCTGCCGATCCTGCCCTCGCCCGGAGTTTCGACCTGGTGTGTGCGTTCGAGACCATCCACGACATGTGTGATCCAGTCGGGGCTCTGCGCGCGATGCGGTCTCTGCGTGCACCCGGCGGCGCGGTGCTGGTGGCTGACGAACGGGTGGCCGACACCTTCACGGTCGATGTCGACGACGCCGAGCGCTTCCAATGGGGCTTCAGCGCGCTCCACTGCCTCCCCACAGCCATGACGGCGCCACCGGCCGCAGGCACGGGGACCATCATGCGAACCCCGGTCTTCCGGCAGTACGCGGCCGATGCCGGGTTCGCTGACGTTGAGGTGCTGCCCATCGAGAACGACTTCTGGCGCTTCTACCACCTGGTCGGCTGAAGACCGGTCGCCGCGTCGAGGCATGGGGACGCCGCGGACGCGCACTTGACACGTCAAGCGGGGCTGCAGCCGGAGCCGCTTTCCGCAAGCGCAGGGATCGACGGCTCTGGGTGCTCCTCCCAGACTCCAACTGCAACAGAACGCGCTGCCATAATCCGGGAGCGGTCTCGCGACTACCGCGCGCCGATCGGCGCGTAGGAGGCTTCCGCGGTGGCGCGAGTCGCCGTCGACGCGGAAGCCCAGAGGCTGCCGACCCGTCTCTCCGGCTCGATGACCCCGAAGGAGGGCGCATCGCAGGTTCATGTAGCAGTGAAGGCCGGCGACACGATCCCCGTGGCCGCCATCACGGTCCGCGTCCCACGAGCTCGTCGGAGCCGCCCTTCCTCGAAGGCCTCGTCGGTGTCTCCATGGGAGATCGAGCTGGATGGCGGAACGACGTTGGTGCTGGTCGAACAGATCGGCGCGGTCGACGCCGGCCGTCTCGGTGGTCTGGCCGGCCACCTGAGTCGCGAGGAGCTGGGGGGCGTCGACGACGCCCTGTCGACGGTGCTCGGGCTCCGCTGATGGCCGTCCTGCTACACCGTTTGCTACTCAACTCCAGCGGATCAGGGCGGAAGCGCCGGTCTGCAGCGGAGCCGGCAACGCTGTGACCAGCGCTTTAGCGGGAGGAGCGGTCTCAGGCGGAGACCCCCAGGACCTTCGTAACGTAGAAGTCGGCGGTTCGAATCCGCTCACCTCCACCTCGGAGTCCCTGCTAGAGCTCGCCCACACCGCCACCTGCAGATGTTCCGGCGTCGCTACTGCCGCGACGCCGAGATGGCGCTCTCCATAAACGACGATGCGCCCGGCAACGGCCAAAGCGGTTTCCATGAGCTCATGGCCCTGGATGCGCGACGTTCGAGACGGGATAGACCACGTGGGAACCGTCCCGTCGGGCACCCGCAAGGGGTTCGTGGGGGGTGAGGCGGCAATCGTGGAAGACGTGGTAGACGGAGATTCCCTCGACGAGGACGAGGTGGTCAGCCAGCAGTCGGCGGTGACACCGCCACCACACCGCCTCCGAGCACATCACGGCGACCGGGACGTGAACAGCCAGCTCCTTCAGCTGGTCGACGCCGGCGGCGAACTCGTCCGTGGCCATGTGGTCGGCGTAGGCCCGGAACTGCTCGTTCCGCCATGCGGTGTTGGGCGAATCCGGCGACGGCCGGCGGCGGCCGCCGAGAGCAGCCAGCCAGCGATAGTCGACACCGTTCGCCGGGAGCCAAGCCGCCATCGCTTCGCCTGAGAAGTGCGGGTGCCGACGACTGGCCGGGTAGCGCCGCACGTCGACCACCGTCTTCACGCCGGCGGCACGCACCACCGCTGCGAACTGTTCCGCAGCCAATGTCCCGTGTCCCATCGTATGGATGGGCCCTACCACCGGCAGTCAGCCTTGGATGCCGGAAGTGCCAACCTGCACCTCCTCGGACAGTCTCGTCAGTCGACGGACGCCACGAGCGGGCGGACCTCGATGGCACCAGGCGCCACCGCACAGGGCGTATCCGAGAGGAGCTCGACGGCCTCGTCCAGGTCGGGTGCTTCGATGATCGAGAAACCGACGAGCGGGGCATCGGAGGCGGCGAACGCCTCCGAGGACCGATGCACCGCCCCGTCCCACGCACGCACGACGGTCGGTTCGCCGACGAC
>JALYGD010000262.1 GCA_030777265.1 Actinomycetota bacterium
GAAGCCCGGCGCGGGCACCCCTCATCCATGGGAGCCAAGGGGCGAGGCTCGTCGGGGTGACCCGAGCCCTGTGAAGGCGGTTACTCGAGTTGCCGGTCGGGGGCCGGTGGGCCTGAGGGTGGCGGGGACCGCCGCAAGGGGGTGCCGCTTGGGAGGGAGTGCCAGGTGCGCCCGTTTCGGGTGATGGTCAGCTCCCCGGTGTCGGGGTCGAGGTGCAGCTTCCAGCGTCGGCGGTGCACGAGTAGGTGCCAGCGCCGGATCAGCAGGGCCAGGTTCTCGGGATGATGATCGCCGCCTTTGGTTCTCGCCACCAGATGGTGCACTTCGGCCCAAGCGGCAGGGGCGGTGGAGCCCGGGAAGCGGCAGCCGCCGTCGCGGGCGGCCACCGCCCGACCGGTGTCGGCGGGAATCTCTTAGGCCCGGGTCTTGGCGGACACGGCCAGGGGCCGGGCGCCGTCGAACAGCGCCACCCGCAGGTCCGCATCCCGCGCCAGGGCCTCCACGCTGGCGGCCGTCAGGGTGGGCACAACCCCCGGCGCCGCCAGCTCTATGCTCGCAGCCGCGGTGGGAGTGGCGTTGGCAATATCGACGTGGGCGATCAGCAGGAGCCGGGGCGGGCGGCCCTTGCCGCCGCCCAGCCAGTCGGCGCAGATGCGCACCAGCCCCTGGCCCCGTTGGCGGGCCCGGCTCGAGGCCTCCCTCGGCTCTCCTCGCTCGCCCTCACGGGGGCCACTGGCGGCATCCAAGGCGTTGAGACAGGTGGCTCCGGCGATCGGGTCCAGTTCGCCGTACACGCCGCACCGAACCGTCGAACGAAGGCTGGAGAGCCACGAAACCGGCCTGCACCGTCCGCTGCTCGCGGCGCTCGAGCCGGCGCAGCCCATCGATCTCGTCGGCGGCACGTTCCACGGTCCACACCAGCTCGTCGGGGTTGAGTTCGTCCACCAGTTCCAGCGAGGCCTCCACCCGCTCGTCCACCCCGGCCAGATCCACCACGCACCAGGCGACGCAGGCGGGCGACGATGCCCCGCACCTGCCCCCACGACAGGCGGCCCTCCGCGAACAGCCCCTTGATGCACGGCATGCGCTCCAGCACCCGGGCCGCCTCCAGCAGCATCCGTGCGTCCGAGGAGACCAGTCGGTGCTGCAGAGCCAACAGCAGCTCCAGGGGCAGACCCTCGAGCTCTTCGGTCACCCCGGCACGCTGCACCCGACCCACCAGCTCCACCGCCTCGGCAGTGGCCTGCTCCACACGCCTCAAAGCCTGCGACATCCGGGCCACCAGCCCCGCTCCCTCCGCCAAAGACACGGGCCTATCGGCACGCTCAGACTGAGGGGATGTAGCGACACTGCTCATGCCCGCAAACATATGTTATGGCTGCGACATTTTCGGCGCAGAAGCCCTTAAAGGTGTGGAGAAGCGCTCCAAGACAGACAGCTGAATTACGGGCAAAAGGCGTCCACGTCATCGTGATCATTTGCGTTTGCCGATGTCACTTAAACGCGATGATCCCCTCAACTCTCGCCCCCCGATCGTCGACCGGTCGGTGCCCGACGCGAGATAGGCGGCGCACTCGGCTTTCGATCGATCGTAGGCAGAAGTACCTGGAAGGCGGAACGGCGCAGCTGTCCGCCCGAGGATCGGGCGCAGCGCCGGGTGGGTCAGGCATGCGAGGCGATCCAGTCGTCCACCACCTCGCCGAGGACCCCGAGTGGGACGGCGCCATGGCCGAGGACGACATCGTGGAAGGTGCGGACGTCGAAGCGGTCCCCCAGCCGCATTCGGGCTTCGTCGCGCAGCCGGCGAAGCTCGAGCCGCCCGATCATGTACCCCAGCGCCTGTCCGGGCCAGGCGATGTAGCGGTCGACTTCGTTGTCGATGTTGTTCAAGGCCTGAGGGCTGTTGCTGCGCAGGAAGTCCACTGCCTGCTGGCGGCTCCACCCCTTCGCGTGCAGGCCCGTGTCGACGACGAGCCGGCCGGCACGCAGCGAATCCATCGACAGCATCCCGAGGCGTGTCAAATCGCTCGTGTAGAGACCCATCTCGTCCGCGAGGCGCTCGGCGTACAGCCCCCAACCTTCGACGTAGGCGTTGACGAAGCTGAAGCGACGGAAGGGCGGCAGGTCGAGCTCCTGGGCGAGCGCGCACTGGAGGTGGTGGCCGGGCACCGACTCGTGGAAGGCGAGCGCTTCGCACTCGAAGCGGGTGCGGGTCTCCGGCTGGTAGGTGTTGATCCAGTAGATGCCGGGACGAGAGCCGTCCTGGGCGGGTGGGAAGTAGTAGGCGATCGTCCCCTCGCGGGCCTCGACGTCGGGAATCTCCCGCACGATGCAGCCCACGCTCGGCAGTTGACCGAACCAGGTGGCGGCGGCGGCATCGGCCCGGCCGAGCGCCTCCTCCGCCGCCCGGCGCACCTGCTCCCTCCGCTCGAAGCGGAGAGCGGGATCCTGGCGCAGTCGAGCGAAGATTGTGGCGAGGTCGGTCGTCCCGAGGACATTGCGGCCGATGTGGCGGTACTCGTCCCCGAGAGCAGCGATGAGGTCGAGGCCGAGTTGGTGGATCTCCTCGGCGCCGAGCGCGGTGGTCGTGTGGCGCTCGATCGCCTGCGTGTAGACCTCCACCCCGTCAGGCAGCCAGCTCACGCCGCTGCGCTCATCGGGGCGAGCATGCGGGAGGACCTCGTCGCGGACCCGGTCCCGGTAGCGGCCCATGGCGGGACGCACGATCCCCTCGAGCACCGCGGCGAGCTCTTCACGCCAGCTGTCGGCCGCGTCCCAGCCGGAAGGCGGCTGCGGGCTCAAAAGCGGATCCCTGGCTATGGGTGTTGCGAGGTAGCGGTCGATCTGGCCGATGGCTCCGATCACGGCCCGGGCAGGTGGGGTGCGGCCGCGAGCCGCGCCCTGGCGATGGCGGTCCGCCGCCTGTTCCAGCAAGCCGTCGAGCTTGGCGCAGCGCTCGAGGTAGGCGGCGGCCTGGGAGGGCTCGACGAGGGTGACCTTCGGGACGAGCTGGAGGACCTGAACATGCGTACCTCCGATTGTGGGGCTGATCGCGAGTTCGATGAGCCTAGAATCGAGGGCGTGGCGCTGCGAGCGGGTCTCGAACAGCAGCGTCCCGTGAGTGACACGGTCCTCGCCGTGCAGTTCCTGGGCCTCGATGTTCGCCGCCTGGCGGAGGATGGCGTCGAGCTCCTCACGTCGACGCTCCTCGAACGCCTCGGACAGGTCGGGCACCTCGTGATCGAAGTCTCGGAAGCCCAGCAGTGTGGCTTCGAAGGGGTCTGCTGCGAGGGACTTTCGGAAGGCCTCCTCGGCCAGGGCGTCCAACTTCGCCTGCACAACGACCTCCGGTGAAGTAGCCCCCGCCTCCGCGGAGGATGACCCTACGCGCCACGGCGGCCAGGGGCAGCCAGCCCAACCGCGCCTGACCGGCCCCACCCACCCGCCGGCCTCCGGCCGGCCACGGCCGTGCAAGGCGAGGCGAACTCAGCCCAACGCGAGGATCTCGTCGAGCGCCCGCTCCCCGTGCAGGCGCTGGATCGCATCCCCCAACAGCTCTGCGACGGTCGCGATCTCGATCGGAAACGGCAGGTTCGCCGGTGGTGGAACGCTGTCGCTCACGACAAGTCGGCGCAGGGGCACGCCGTCGAACCTCTGGGGATCGACGAGCAGACCGTGGGTCGCCGCAACGAGGATCTCCGGGGCGCAGCCAGCGTCGAGCAGCGCGTCGATCGCGGACACGATCGTCCCGCCTGTGCTGATGATGTCGTCGACGATCACGGGAACGCAGTCCCGGACGTCGCCGATCACCGCTTTTACCTCGACCTCTTCCCCAGACACGCGAGTCTTGCGGATGATCGCCACTGGCTGGCCGAGCTCGGAGGCGTACTGCTCGGCGAGCTTCACCGCGCCGAGGTCGGGCGCGACCACGACGACGTCGCCGTTCACTTCGGCGGCGAGCGTCGACGCCAGCACCGGCACCGCTGTCGTGCTCAGGACGGGGATGTCGAAGATCGCCTCGACGTCTGGAGTGTGCGGATCGACGACGACCAGGCGCTCCACCCCCGAGGCCGCGAGGAGGTCAGCAACCACTCGGATGCTGATGGGTTCCCTGGGGGCGGTGCGGCGGTCTTGCCGCGCGTAGACGAGGTACGGCACCACCGCGGTGATCCGCCCCGCGCCTGCGCGCCGACACGCGTCGGCGAGCAGACAGAGTTCGACGAGGTGGTCGTGAGGCGGGGGCCCCGTGGACTGGAGCAGGTAGACGTCGTCTCCGCGAACCTCGGTGCGGATGTCAACCTGGAGTTCGCCGTCGGGAAACCGTGACACCTTGCAGAAGCCCAACTCGATCCCGAGGCCCTCGGCGATTCTCGTCGCGAGCGGAACGTTGGAGCTTCCTGCCAGCAGCTTCAGCATGTCGCGATCGTCCTGGTGTCTGCTACCCAGCGTGCCCCGACCTGCCGTGGCAAACCTGTATCAGTCCCGGACGAACGGGCCGGACGAGAGGCCGGAGTCCGCCCACCAGTCGAGGAGCCTGATCAATTGGACGTCCACTGTGGGGCACCGCGCTCAGTACCGTCGAGGTGGTTGAGCAAGCCGCTCCAAGCCAGCCGTGGACTGTACCTGGTCGAGTCCTCGTCTCTACGTCAGGCGGTCGGCCTTTTGAGGCGACGTGCGGGTGCCGATGACAAAGGCGCGACGCGTCTGTGGTCCTCGCCGACAGTGACCGCACGGAAGGCCGTACCGATGACAAACGGTCCAGGGATGAACGGCTCGGGTCGCACCATGGCCGCCCTCGATCGCGTCACAAAGGTCGGCGCGACATGGGAGGAGCGCGCTGCCTGCCGTGGCG
>JALYGD010000263.1 GCA_030777265.1 Actinomycetota bacterium
CATGCGCCGCCGCCTTGATGGTCGGGTCCACGTCGAGGTGGACGACCTGGGCGGTAGCGTGCACCCCCCGATCCGTACGCCCCGCACAGGTGGTCGGCGCGACCTGGCCCAAGACGGCCGACAGTGCCTCCTCGAGCGCCCCTTGCACGGTTTGCACCGTCGGCTGGCGGGCGAACCCGTGAAAGGCAGCGCCGTCGTACGCCAGGTCGATCCTGAGCCGGAGGCGGTCCTCGTCAGCCACCCGCATTCCTGGGTACGCACCCCAAGTCTGGCTGCACCGTCGCTGACTCGCGTCGCCCAAAGCGCGCGGGTAGCGCAGCGCGTCCAAGGTTCCTAGCCGGTGCCGCCAGTTGCACCGCCTGCCTCGGACGTGTCCTCTGGCCGTCGGTCCTGAGGTTCGCCAGGGTCCCCTGCCGGCGCCGTCGGCGTCTGAGCCGGCCCAGGTGCCTGCCCCGGCTCGAGTTGCGCCGAGCGGTCGGCCGCGCTGGGCTTCGTGCCGACGTCGGGAGGGGCGGCCGCGTCCGGTGCCACCTCGGGCGAACGCGTAACGTCGAGCTCCTCCTCGACCTCGCGCTCCCGAGCGGTCGGCTGCTCCTCGTGCGCGTAGTCGTGGGCCTCAGCCTCGGCCTCGGAAGCCAGTGAGGGAGCCTCGCGACGACGGCGACCGAACAGCCCTCGGCGGCGAGTCGCCTTCTGCTCCTCGATGACGACGTCGCCGGCGACGTCGGCCTGCGTGACCAGCTCGACGAGGACCATCGGGGCGTTGTCCCCCAGACGGGGACCGAGCTTCAGCATGCGGGTGTAGCCGCCGGGCCGGTCGGCGAATCGCGGAGCGATCTCCTCGAAGAGGTAGCCGACGACGTCACGGTCACGGACCTGGCGCAGTACCTGACGTCGCGACGCAAGGTCACCGCGCTTCGCCTTCGTTATGAGCCGCTCGGCGTACGGTCGCAACATGCGCGCCTTCGCCTCCGTGGTGGTGATGCGACCGTGCCGGAACAACTCCATCGCCTGGTTCGACAGCAGCAGCTTCTGATGGCCCGGCCCTGCTCCCAGACGAGGACCTCGTTTCGGCTTTGGCATCTCCCTACCTTCTAGCTTCTTCCGGCCCAGGCCAACTCCGTCGCGGTCGGGCAGACCGGTCACCCATCCTCAACACGGTCACTCCGACAGCGACAGGCCGAGTTCGATCAGCTTCTCCTTCACCTCTTCGATCGACTTCTGACCGAAGTTTCGGATCTCGAGCAGATCCGCCTCAGACTTCGAAACGAGCTCGCCGACCGTGCTGACCCCCTCGCGCTTAAGGCAGTTGTACGAACGCACCGATAGGTCTAGGTCCTCGATCGGCATCATGAGGTCGGGTGAAAGCGCTTCGAAAGCCTCCTCGGGAGAGACGACGATACCGCCAGGACCTGTCGTCTCGAACTCTGCGAATTGCTCGAAAAGCACCTTGAGGGTATCGCCAGCAGAAGACAGAGCCTGCGCAGGCGTAACGCTTCCGTTGGTCTCCATGTCGAGTACGAGTCGGTCGTAGTTCGTCATCTGCTCGACGCGGGTCGACTCGACCTTGTAGGCCACCCGGCGCACCGGGCTGAATATGGAGTCGATCGGGATGACTCCGATCGGCTCGTTTCCCCGCTTGTTCTCATCGGCGGTGCGATATCCGCGCCCACGCTCGACCGTCAAGTACATCTCGAGGTGGCCGTTCATGTTCAGCGTCGCGATGTGGAGTTCCTCGTTCACAACCTCGACCTGCGAGGGTGCGAAGATGTTCTCGGCTGTCAGCACGCCTGGACCATCGCCCCCGAGAAAGATCTCGATCGGTTCTTCCGAGCTGGAGCGCACCACCAGGTCCTTGATATTGAGGATGATATCGGTGACGTCCTCCTTCACGCCCTCAATGGAATCGAACTCGTGGAGGACCGCGCCGCCGTCGCCGTGGGCGGAGTCAGCCGAGGTGAACCGGATCCGGGTTACCGCCGCGCCTGGAATGGAGGACAGCAGGGTGCGGCGCAGTGAATTGCCAAGCGTGTAGCCGAAGCCCGGTTCGAGCGGCTCGATGGAGAACCGTGATCGGGTACCGTCGACGACCGTTTCCTGGCTGAGTCGTGGGCGGTAGGCAATGAAAGGCGACCCGCTGGCTGTCGTGCTCAGCGAGATCGCACCGTCGTCCGTGTAGAAATCAAAGTCGGACATCGATCCTCGTGCTCCTCAGTGTTCGACGCACTTCTCGGCCGCTACCGCTGTCGCTGCTCGAGCGGCTTGGCGCGCTCGACGGTCCCCTCGATCCCAGGTCCATCGGGACCGCCGCAGTTTGTTCCGCCAGCCAGTGTCCTGGGCAGGATGGCGGACCGCCGGCACCGCGCCGGCGGCGCGAACCGTCAGGCTCGCTCCTGTTGGAGGGCGCTCACAACGCCAGCCATTACTTCGAGTAGAGCTCGACGATGAGTTGCTCTTGCACAGGCACGTCGATCTGACGGCGTTCGGGCAGGCCCCGGACGTTTATCCTGCGCGCCTCCGCGTCAGTTTGGAGCCAGTCCGGGACGGAACGTCGTCCGAAAATCTCGAGTGAGGCGATGACCGGCGTGATCGAGCGTGACTCCTCCCGGAACTCCACGACGTCGCCCACGCGCACCTGATAGGAAGGGATGCTCACCGTGCGGCCGTTCACCAGGATGTGCCGGTGCCGGACCAACTGGCGGGCCTCATCGCGCGAGCGTGCGAGACTGCCGCGATAGACGACGTTGTCGAGACGGGTCTCGAGCAGCCGCAGCAAGTTCTCGCCGGTTAATCCCTCCATCCCGGTCGCCGTCTGGTAGTAGCCGCGGAACTGACGCTCGAGCACCCCGTAGATGCGCCGTGCCTTCTGCTTCTCCCGCAATTGCAGGAGGTACTCGCTCTCCTTGATGCGGCCACGGCCATGTTCCCCTGGTGGGTAAGGGCGCAGCTCAACGGGGCACTTCGGCGAGTCGCACTTCGTGCCCTTCAAGTAGAGCTTCTGCCGCTCTCGGCGGCAGAGCTTGCAGTCCGGACCGGTGTACCGAGCCATTCTCCCTGTCCTCTACGAACGTCCCTGCTATCGAGTTGCTCCCGCCGCGGCGGGACGTGTGCGCTCAGACGCGGCGGCGCTTCGGGGGCCGGCACCCGTTGTGGGGGACCGGGGTCACATCCTTGATCCCCATTACCTCGAGACCCATGGCCGCAAGCGTTCGGATCGCGGTCTCGCGCCCCGCACCCGGCCCCTTCACGAAGACATCGACCTTGCGGACACCATGGTCGAAGGCCGCCTTGGTCGCCTGCTCGGCTGCGAGCTGTGCTGCGAACGGGGTCGACTTACGGCTGCCCTTGAAGCCGGCGTTGCCGCCCGAACTCCAAGAGATGACGTTGCCCTGGGGGTCGGTGAATGCAACGATCGTATTGTTGAACGTCGACTTTATATGAACATGCGCGTGGGTGACGTTCTTACGCTCCCGCTTCTTCGCACGTCCCTTTTTCGGATTTGCCATATCCTACCCGCTATCTCTCTTGGCGGAGAGCTCCACAGTTCCCACCACGACTTCCGGGGTCCTTACCCGGCGGGGCCCGCCCCGGCCCCTAATGTTTGCGCTGGTGCTTACGGATCCCGCCAACCGTTCGGCGCGGACCCTTGCGTGTGCGCGCGTTCGTGTGCGTGCGCTGTCCGCGGACCGGGAGCCCGAGGCGGTGGCGGATCCCCTGGTAGCTGCCGATCTCGATCTTTCGTTTGATGTTGTTCGCGACCTCACGACGTAGGTCACCTTCGATGCGGAAGTTGTTGTCGATGTATACGCGTATGCGTTGGATCTCGTCGTCGCCGAGCTCGCGGACCCGGCTGTCCGGGCTCACCCCCGTGGCTTCGATTATCTCCGTTGCCCGCGGGCGGCCGACGCCATAGATGTACGTGAGCGCGACGCCCACCCGCTTGTCGCGCGGCAGATCGACCCCAGCGATGCGTGCCATCTCATATCTCCTCGTGTTGCGTCTCAGCCCTGGCGCTGTTTGTGGCGCGGGTTGGTGCAGATCACCATGACCCGCCCCTTGCGGCGGATCACCTTGCAGTTGTCGCACATCCGTTTGACGGAGGGCTGGACCTTCATGCTGCGTCCTTTCTACTCCCCACCCGCCCGGGCCTGCGGCCCTTCCGACGCAATCGCGTCCGCTCCAGTCACTCCGAGGATGCGCCCGCAGCCGGTGCCCGGGACGCCGCCGGTGACGTCATTTGTAACGGTAGGTGATGCGCCCGCGGGTCAGGTCGTATGGGCTGAGCTCCACGACGACCCTGTCGCCCGGCAGGATGCGGATGTAGTGCATCCGCATCTTTCCAGAGATG
>JALYGD010000264.1 GCA_030777265.1 Actinomycetota bacterium
GATCCCGAAGACCACCTCGGACGGGTCATCCGACCACTCGGCCACCAGCTCGTGCAGCCAGCGGATCCCCTCGAGCCCCTCGGGTAGCCGTCGCCGCGCCAGCACGTCGCCAGCCTCGTTCATCACACGGATGTCGTGGTAGGCCTCGGCCCAGTCATCCCCCACAAAGATCGCATCGCGTCCCTCCTCGATCCCCGGATACCCCCCCGTCATGCGAGAGACCTAGCGGGTCGACCCGGCGACGACCTAATGGATCAGTGCTCGAGACACGTCATCCCATCAGCGCTACAGGAGACCCACACGGACGCGGTCGGGGCACGATCTAACCCCAGGGATTAGACGCTCCCGGGCGGCAGGAGTGCTCACCGGCCGGGCGGCTCGGGGACCAGACTGCTATCAGCCCGGTCGCTCCCCATTAGGCAGCGGTCCGGCCAGGGGCCATGACGATGCCAGCCCACGGGTCATGTGATGCCGGAAGCCCCACCGAGGGTCCCAGATAAGGACAAGTGCTGCAACCACGTCCCCTGCAGGGCGGTACTGGCTGCGGTGGCTTCGGCGATGTCGTCGTGGTGGATGGCCGCGCCCTTCAGCCCGAACAGCATCTGCAGGCCAACCGGGATGGGACCGAACTAGTGGGGCATGCCGCGCTGACCGCGAGCGGCTGCCGGGGCGAGGACGACGCTCCGCCGGTCGACGCGACCGGAACGACACCCTCCTCGACGCTCACCGCCACGCACACGGTGAGCGAGACCGCTTCGCTCACACGACCGGCGAGGCTCGTCGCACGATCATGGTCCTCCGCAGCAACCATCACGCTTGGACCCGACCGGGAGTTCACCGTGCCGGCCGGATTCGGCGACGAGCGCGTCGAGACCGTCGGCCTGGCGCTGACTCCCCTTTGCGGACGATTCGACGGATCCAGGCGAGCTGACGTTGCCGGACACCGACGACGACGGCACCGCCGACCGGATGGGCGAGTCGGACGCGGGCGACGCCCCCGTCCACATTGCCAAGGGTGAGACGTACGAGGACGTCGGACCAGCAGTGGCGACCAGCGTGAAGACCGGCGGCGACATGCTCACGTTCACGATGCGCAGCGACGAGCCCGACTGCGGCGTCCCGGTGGTATTCTTCCAATGAGAACGGCAACGAGCGGCTCTGCTTGAACGCGGACGACAGGCCGGATGAGTTCTACGGCGTCGCCCAGGTCGAGTGGCGCAGCTGAGCGGCGCGGGGCACAACTTCCACTCGCGGGCGAGACGAGAACCGCAGGGGTAACCCGGCACGACCCGGGCAGCGCCCAGCTTCCACTCTCGGGCGAGATGACCGGTTTCCGGCGTCAGCCGCAGTCGGTGCGGTCCCGGGTCCACCCGCCGGCGGTTGTCTGCTTGCGGCTCGTGACCACGGTCCACCGCCCACCCTGTCCTGGAGGTTCGCGGTGATGCTGGGGCCCCTGGCCGTTCAGGCGGAGGCTTCTGGGTTGCCGTCCCTGGACATCCTGAGCCTCCTCGGTGTCCTGCTCGTCGCCTGGACGGCAGGGCGGATCGCTGTCCGCTCCGGCTATCCCGCCATCCTCGGCGAGCTGCTGGCAGGCATCCTGCTGGGGCCGGCGGTGCTCGGGCTGCTGTCGCCCGCTCCTGGCCTAAAGGCGGTCGGCGAGCTCGGGATCCTCCTGATGATGCTCTACATCGGGATGGAGATCGCTCCCGACGACCTCCGGCGCGCGTCCTGGCCGGGCCTGCTCGCCGCCGCGGGCGGGTTCATCGTCCCGTTCGTGCTCGGGTACGCGGTCGTGATCGCCTTCGCGGGCACCCAGCTCGCCGCCCTGTTCGTCGCGATCTCGGTCGGCGTGACGTCGCTGGCCACCAAGTCGCGCATCCTGATCGATCTGGACCTGTTGGACACGCGGATCGCGCACGTGCTGATGTCCGCAGCGCTGCTGTCGGACACGGCCACCCTCGTCGGCTTCGCCGCGATCATCGGCTTCGTCGAACTCGGCGCCTTTCACCTCGCCGGAACCGTCCGGGTGGCGCTGGAGGCGCTGGCGTTCTTCGGCGTTGCCGGTGTGGTCGGCTGGTTCGGGTTCCCGCTGGTCGGCCGGCTCGTGAGCCGGGGGCGGATCACCGATCGTGCGCTGGGGTTCGCGTTCGTGGTCGGCGTCGGGCTGCTCTACGCGGAGCTGGCCGAGCTCGCCGGGCTCCACGCCATCCTTGGCGCGTTCGTCGCCGGTCTGCTGCTGCGCGAAGACGTCCTCCCGCCCCGCCTCGACCGGGAGGTTGATGAGCTCCTCCAGGCGATCTCCATCGGGTTCCTGGCGCCCGTTTTCTTCGTCACCGCCGGCTTCCAGATCGACCCGGACGTCTTCCGGACGGACCTCGCCCTCCTGCTTGCGATCATCGCTGTGGCGATGTTCGGGAAGATCCTCGGCACGATGCTGTTCTACATCCCCTCCGGCCACGGCTGGCGGGAAGGGTTGACGGTTGGTGCTGCCATGAACGGCCGGGGAGCGGTCGAGATTGTCGTCGCGGGGATCGGCCTCGAGCTCGGTCTCATCTCGGTCGAGATCTTCACCATCCTGGTGTTCATGGCGATTGTGACCACCGCGACCGTCCCGGTGCTGCTCACGCTGGGAACCCGATGGCTGCGACGGCGAGGCGAGCTGGCCCGCTCCGAGGAGCGCCGCCGCGGTGCCGTCATCATCGGTGCAGGTCCTCTCGGGCGCACGTTCGCCACCGCGCTCAGGGGCAGGCCCGTGTGGCTGCTGGACAGCAATCGCCGCCAGGTCGCCGCCGCTCGCGCGCAGGGTCTCAACGCCATCTACGGCAACGCACTGGATGAGCAGCAGCTCCGGCGGGCAGGCGTCAGCGAGGCACGGACGCTGCTGGCGCTCACTTCCAACGCCGAGGTCAATGTGCTCGCGTCACAGCTCGCCCGTGAGGAGTTCGCCGTCCCTCACGTATTCGCCGCCGTTGCCTCCGCACCGCCGACGTCGCTGTTCGGCGTCCTGGAACGCGCCGGTGCCCACCAGATGCTGGACACGGACATCGACGTCGAACGGTGGGACCGGTGGATCTCGAACGGAGAGGCGACTCTGTTCGAGGTCCCCATCGAGGACGATGCGTCGATCGATCGCCTCACGCAGCAGCTCCGATCCGCGGAGGAACACCTGCCGCTCGCCGTCCTCCGGCGTGGCGACCGGATCCTGTACCCGCAGGCGGGGGACCTCCTTGCCGACGACCGGGTGACGGTGCTGACGCGTGACCCTCTTCAATTGTCAGGGCGCGCGGTCCCAGCGTCGTCGGACGACAGCGACGACCTGTTGGAGAGGTAGCCCGCCCCCCGGGTCTCCGGCGGGAGCCCGTCGCCAGGGCCAGACCGTGCGACCGGTAGGCGCATGAGGTGCGCGAACCGAACCACAGGCGCCCAACCGCGCCCACACGACGCGTTGCCGGCCACGACCGCGGGGACCGGCACGAGAAAGTTTTCCGTGAAGAGCTCGCTCTTGGTCAGGACCAGCGCGATGAAGCGATGCTGAACGCGAGCGCCCCGAGCTCTCGGCAGCCGGTGGCGTGTCAGACGATCAGCAGCCCGAGGATGCTCAGCCCGAGATCCAGCCCTCCCACGGTGCCAGTGGCCAGCAGCCCAGGCCATGTCCGCCGCAGCCGTTTCACGCCTTCGTTGATCGACTGCTCGAGCGTCGTATCGACCGTCTCTTCCTGCAGTTCGACGTCGGATGCGCTAATCGCGCTTTCCGGCGCCGGCGCGGTCGGAGAAGCGTCGTCGCCGGATTTTTGCCATACACCGAACCCCCGGTCTACGCGGAGACCTCGCCGTGCGCATCTCTCGCCATTGCGTTGAGGTGGCGACGGTGTGGGGACGGGAGGTCGGGCGCGCCCGCTGCGTAGGGAAGCGGGCGGTGACGCTTCGCGAGCCACGCACTTTCTGTTGCCGGTGTCGCGCTTGACGGTCCGCCGATTCAAGTGGATCGTACGGCTCGACCGCGGCGTCTTCTGATCGTCGACGAGCACGTAGCCGTCGGCGGTCTCGACCAAGGTCGCAAGCACGGTGAGCGTGGCCGCCTCAAGATCGACGGCAGGCCAGCGCATGCCGAGCAATTCGCTGCGGCGCA
>JALYGD010000265.1 GCA_030777265.1 Actinomycetota bacterium
GTGCCGATCTGCTCCATCGACGACATGCGGGCGCTCTTCGCGGGACTACCGCTGGCTGGGACGAACACGTCCATGACGATCAACGCAACGGCGATGTGGCTGCTCGCCCTCTACGTTGCCGTCGCCGAGGAGCAAGGGGCGAACGCCGGCGAACTGCAGGGTACGACCCAGAACGACGTTCTCAAGGAGTACCTGTCGCGAGGAACCTACGCGTTCCCACCCGAGCCGTCCATGCGACTGACTGCCGACGTCATCGCCTACACGGTGGCCCATGTTCCGCGCTGGAACCCGGTCAACATCTCCAGCTACCACCTTCAGGAGGCGGGCGCCACCCCTGTGCAGGAGATCGCGTTCGCGCTGGCAAACGCAGCTGCCGTGCTCGACGCGGTTCGCTCCAGCGGCCAGGTGCAGGACGCGGCCTTCGACGCGGTCGTCGGGCGCGTCTCTTTCTTCGTGAACGCCGGCATTCGCTTTGTCGAGGAGACGGCGAAGATGCGTGCGTTCGTGCAGCTCTGGGACCGCCTCACCCGCGAGCGCTACGGTGTGCGCGACCCCAAGCTGCGCCGTTTCCGCTATGGCGTGCAGGTCAACTCCCTGGGGCTGACCGAGCAGCAGCCGGAGAACAATATCGCCCGCATCCTCCTCGAGATGCTCGGCGTCACCCTCTCGAAACAGGCGCGAGCCCGGGCCGTGCAGCTGCCCGCGTGGAACGAGGCGCTCGGTCTGCCACGACCGTGGGATCAGCAGCTCAGCCTGAGAATGCAGCAGGTCCTCGCCTTTGAGACTGACCTGCTCGAACACGACGACCTGTTCGACGGCGCGCCTGCAGTGGAGACCAAGACCACCGAGATCGCCGAGGCGGCATGGGAGGAGCTTCATCACGTTCTTGACCTCGGGGGCGCCCTCGCCGCTGTTGAGTACATGAAGACCGAGCTCGTGCGTTCGAATGCCGAGCGGGTGCGTCGCATCGAGAGCGGGGAGCAGGTGGTCGTCGGCGTGAATGCCTTCACGCAAGCTGAACCATCTCCGCTCACCACGGGCGTCGATGCCGGCTTCCTCAAGGTCGATGAGAACGCCGAGCTGCGGCAGATCGAGCGTCTCGAAGCCTGGCGGAAGCGGCGCGACGATTCCTCCGTCGCTCGTGCGCTCGAGGGGTTGCGACGCGAAGCCGAGGCTGGCACCAACCTCGTTCCCACGTCGATCGCGGCCGCGAAGGCCGGGGTGACGACGGGTGAATGGGCGGGGGTGCTTCGCGGCCTCTATGGCGACTTCCGCGCCCCGACCGGCGTATCCGCGCGAGTTACCAGCGATGGAGCAGGCCCACTTGGCAGCCGGCTCACCGAAGCCCGGCAGAGGATGCGTGCCATCGAGCAACTCCTCGGTCGCAGGCTCAAGCTCCTCGTCGGCAAGCCCGGGCTCGACGGTCATAGCAATGGGGCCGAGCAGGTCGCGGTCCGTGCTCGAGACCTCGGCATGGAGGTCGTCTACGAGGGCATCCGCCTGACCCCCTCCCACATCGTGCGGACCGCGGTCGACGAGGACGTTCACGTCGTAGGATTGTCGGTGCTGAGCGGGTCGCACCGCTCGCTCGTCCCAAAGGTCATCGAGGGGTTGCGAGCGGAAGGCCACGAGGCCCTGGTCGTGGTCGGCGGGATCATCCCACCCGAGGACGTCGAGGTGCTACGTGACCAGGGTGTCGCTGCGGTGTACACCCCCAAGGACTACGAACTCACCCGCATGCTCGTCGAGATAGCCGAGCTGGTCGCGGCCGGGCTCGCCCCGTCGTGAGCACGATCCGCCACTGGGGTGGGAGAGCGGTCTTGGCTTGTCCAAGACCGCGGGTGGGACAGGTCCTCTGAGCATCGCGGCGGCCCTCAGAACTGCTCCTCGCGAGCCGGGCTGCGCTCGAGCAGGCCTTCGTCGTCGAGCTGCTGTGCGAGTGCGAGCAGGTCTCGCCCGACCGCGTCGGGGTCGGCCCCCAACGCCGCGGCGATGTCGCCGGCGAGCTCGCCGAGGCTTACGGCACCGTCCAGGCAGCGCCATACCAGCGTTGCGGTTGGGTTGAGGACGTGGAGGCCGCCGCTGTCCTCCTGGTAGAGAATGGTCTCCCCGTCGAGCTCAACACTCGCCAGTGGTCGTGGCCGTGGCCGCCATGCGAGGCCATGTTCCGATCCAGCTGCTGTCACCGCCACCCTTTCCGTGGAGAAGATCGTCGACGAGCCCACCCAGCAGCTTGCAAGCACCTGCCGGAGGCCTGGGCGGGCGGGCCAGATGCGGCTCAGCCAATGAGGGCATCGTGCACCCTCTCGGCGTGCGTCCCGATCCGCGCGACCGCGTCGACGACGCGGTCAATTTCCGCACTCGTCATGTGCGACCAGAGCGGCAAGGTGAGTACCCGTTCGGCGGCCCAGTCTGTTACGGGCAGGGGCTCCGCTTGAGCGAGGTTCACGTAGGCCTTCTGCCGGTGCACGGGAGGGTGGTAGTAGCGGCGCGTGTCGATGCCCTCGCTGCGCAGCGCGGTGGCCAGTTGCACCGCACCCAGCCCGAAACGTTCGGAGTCGACGAGGACCGTGAGATCCTTGAACGTCGAGGTGTCTCCTGGCGCGACCTTCGGGAAATCGATGTCGCAGACGCTCGAGAGCCCCTCGTGCACACGTTGGGCCAGCGCGGTCCGGTGGGCGACGCGCTCGTCGAGGTCAGCCAGAGAAGCAAGCGCCACAGTGGCGTGAAGCTCCGACATGCGGGCGTTGAGACCCGGGAACAAGCAGTCGTAGTCGCCTGGGTTGCCGTAGTCGCGTCCGTAGCGGCACGTTTCGGCGAGCGCCCCGTCGTTCGTCGTGATGAGACCACCCTCTCCCGCCACCGTCACCTTCGTGGGGCTGAGGCTGAACACCTCTGCGGTGCCGAACCCGCCCACCAGCCTTCCCCGACGGCGACTGCCGAGTGCATGTGCGGCATCGAAGAGCAGCGGCACGCTTGCGCCTCGCGCGACCTCTTCCAAGCGCTCGACGTCGCAGGGTGTGCCGTAGAGATGGGTGGCGAACAGCGACTCGGCGCCATCGAGCCGTCGCGCCGCGTCGTGAGGGTCCAAAGTGAGCGTCAGCGGTTCGATATCCGCGAAAGAAGGGCAACCGCCGGCCCAATGCACCGCGTGAGCGCTCGCCGCGAACGTGAAGCTCGGCAGCACGACCCGTCCAGACAGGCCACAGGCCTGCAGGACGAGCATGAGCCCGGCGGTGCAGCTGGAGACGGCAACCACATGGTCGACGCGGACGTACTCGGCGACAGCCTCTTCGAGCCTGCGGACACTCGGGCCGTTCGTGAGGACGCCGCTGTCGAGCACCTGCTGGAGTCGACGCGCGATCGCCGCCGTATCCGGCAAGTCGGGGCGCACCAGGGGAAGCCCGGCCGGGAAGGCGGGACTGCCGCCGAGCACGGCTGGAAGGCGCGACGTCATGATTGTCCCCTCAAAGACGATCGCCTTGGGGGGGCAGAGAGGTACGAGCGCGCAGGAAGCGCGACCGTGCCGAGAAAAGTCAGCTTGCCGCTGAATCCCGAGATGACCCGCAATGAGGCGAGTGCTGCGGGAATGCGGCGCCCCGTGGGACGCCCATACAGGCCCAACAGCCGCTGCTCACGACGGGACGGCAGGTAACGGGAGGCGCGCACCGACAGGGGCACGGCATCGGCGATGCGGAATGTCCTCCAGGCGAGTGTGATGCCGCGCGAGAGCACGGCGAGGGCGCTCCACTGTGCGGCCAGTCGCTCGACGCGGCCCGGGTCGATGCCTCCCCCGAGGCAGAGCTCGGCGACGTCACGTAGCGCAACGAGCCGAGGTGGGACGTCGGTGAGCGCAACCGAGTAGCACGCCTGGAGGAGCAGCTCCTCCAGGCCAAGGCTCCTCAGGGTCCGATCGCCCACCTCGAAGGTGTTCATCGTCTCGAACAGGGCCGCCGGATCGATTTTCACCCGGAAAGGTGCCGGCGCCAGAGTGCGGTGGAGGTCGAGCTGGGCCCCACTCGGCAGCTTGAAGGTCACCGTGCGCCAGAGGCGGCGGTCGAGCCCGTAGCGGAACTGTCTCCCGGTCCGTTCGGCCCCGTTCGCCGTCAACGCCCCTGTGGCCGCGTCAATGTGCGCTGATGGGACGAGCAGGTCGATATCAGCGACCAATCGCAGAGACGGGTTCGGGTATGCGAGATGGGCGAGCGCAGAGCCCTTCACGACCCGGTAGTCGATGCCCGCCTCGGTCAGGACGTCTACTGCGCGCGTGAGCTCGTTCTCGTGCAGCACCGCGAGCGCTATCGCCTCCGTATGGGCTCGCTGCGCCTGCTCGCGCTGCTCGTCGGTGGTGAGGAGTCCGCCGCGGACGATCACGTCGAGAAGGTGCCCTTCGAGGCCGTGCCGACGCACGTCGCTGAGCAGGGCGCTCCACGAGACGTCCGATAGAGGCCCTCTGGGCACATCGACCCCAGCACCCACGAGGCCTTGGGCGGCGATAGCCATGGCGGCCGCTTGGGGGTCGGCTCCTGTCACGGGTCGGTCAAGATCGCGGACAGCGAGGAAGCGGTCTTGCGCCGGGACACAGTTCGGGTAGAGGCGTGGAGTCATAGCATGACCACGTGCGGGGCACGGTGATCGCGGGTGGCGTTACGGGCGTCGAAAACCAGGGGGGCGTGGCGTACCACCCATTCGACGTCGTAGGAGGCGTGTGGGGTGAGGAGGGCCACACAGTCGGCCGCTGCGAGGGCGGTCTCGTTGAGTTGGGCACGCTCGAGCAGGGTGCCGTCGAGATCGAGCGCTGCGGTGAAGGGGTCGTGGAAGGAGACGATCGCGCCCTTGCGGTGCAGACGTCGCAGCGCCGCAATCGCGGCCGACTCGCGGATGTCGCCAACGTCGGGCTTGTAGGTGACCCCCAGAGCGAGGACGCGGGCGCCGCGCAAGGCCCTGCCGCGGTCGTTCAGGGCCTCGGTGATGCGCGCCGCCACATACGCCGGCATCTCGGCGTTGACGTCCTGAGCCAACTCCACGAGCCGGAAGCGCCGACCGGTCGCCCGCCGCGACTGCCACGCGAGGTACTCGGGGTCGAGCGGAATGCAGTGGCCGCCGATACCCGGACCCGGATAGAACGGCATGAAGCCGAAAGGCTTGGTCGCGGCGGCGTCGATGACCTCCCAGGGGTCGATGCCCTGCTCGGCACAGGCGACGGCGAGCTCATTGACGAGCGCGATGTTGACCATTCGAAAGGTGTTCTCGAGCAGCTTCGCAAGCTCAGCCGCCCGGCAGCTGGACAGGATGTGCACGTCAGATGTGAGCCGGGCGTAGAACGTGGCGGCGGCGTCGCCGGCTTCGGGGCTGAGTCCAGCCACGATGCGGGGCGTATTCGCCAGGTCGTACTTGGGATTGCCAGGATCGATTCGCTCCGGCGAATACGCCAGCAGGAAGTCCTCCCCCGCCACGAGCCCACCCTCCTCCAGCAGCGGCTGTAGCACCTCCTCGGTCGTGCCGGGATAGGTGGTCGACTCGAGCACGACCAGCGTCCCCGGACGCAGGTTGGGAGCTAGCGCGTGTGCGGCCGCCTCGATGTAGGACAGGTCCGGGCGGTGGTCGGTAACCGGAGTCGGCACGCAGATGAGCACGACGTCGGCGTGGCGGGCAACGGCAACGTCCGTCGTGAACCGCAGCCGTCCGGTGTCAAAGGCGATCATGAACGCCGACTCGCCTACGCCCGGTACCACCAGGCGCCCACTGGCCAGGCCCTCGATCCGAGCGGCGTCGGTGTCAACCCCGTCCACGGTCATCCCGGCCCCAGCCGCACCCGCCGCAACCGACAGGCCCACATAGCCCTGCCCCACGACGCACACCCGCGCCGAGCCGTCTTCGATCCGGCGCTTGAGACGCTCCCAGTCCGACACGTTCATCCTTCGCTCGGGTGCTGCGCGGAACTCTCGGGGTCGGGAGCAGAGGTCGCGTCACCGGAAGTCGCTTCGCGCTGGTCTCCCGTCGACCAGGGCCACGGGCGGCTCACCGACCAGACCGGCCGATCGCCCGAGGTCCGCTCGCTGTCAGGTCTAGTGCGGGGCCGCGGGGCCGTCGTCGGCGCCGACGGCTCCGGCGCGAGCACCTCGAGAAGGGGCTCGGCCCGCCCGGGCTGGTCAGGGCCTGCGGATACGGACTTGGCTGCCGAAGCCTGGGCGGCGCCGTTTCGGACCGATTCACCCCCCACGACGGTCTCGCCGTGCGACGGGCCCGGCGTGGTTACCTCGCCGTTCCGTCTCGCACTGGCCGGGGTCTGGAAGGTCCGGCCCGGCTGTCCGCGACTGCCCTGGGGAGGCTGTGACGGCATGCTCGATGTCCCGGCCAGGGTTCCCGTCGCGCTGACGGGAGGTGGCGTTGACGGCGGAGACGGGGCGCCGCGAGGCCAACTTCGGGTGATGCGGGCAACGCCATCGACGAGAGCAACCCCGAGCACCCGGGCCTGTAGGCGAGCAAGGTGATCATGGGTGAGTGCCGCGGTCTCCGCGGTCGTGCGCCCAACTGCTGTGACGATGAGGACGGCATCGGCCTCGACCGCCCAGGAGCCCGCCTCGCCCCCCGACAGGATGGGGCCGGCGTCGACGAGGACGACGTCACCCCATTCCAGGTAGGAGCGCATGAGCTGCCCGTCGAAGGAGTGACCGGCCCCCCCGGAGGTGCCAGGCGTGACCACCCATACGCCCCTGACCGCGCTCGGACGCACCCCGAGCCGTCCGGTCGCGGCCTCCCTCGACGTCGGCTCGCCCGGGCGGGCGGAGCCCGGGTGGGCGGGGCCGGGGTGGGCGGGGCCTTCCTGTGCCGCGCGTCCGCCTAGCAGCTCGGCGAGGCGACGCCGTTCCGGGTCGCAGTCGATCGCGATGACGCTCCGACCGGAGGCCGCGAGGCTCGCTGCGAGATTCGCAATCACGGCCACCCGCGCGTCCTCGTGACCGGGGGAGGCGACGAGCACGAGTCGGGTCGGTCCCTCGACAAGCCGAACTGGCGCGGGCCAGTCCTCTTCGTCTTCATTGGCGATGGTGGGGGAGCGTGGCGAGAGCACCCAGCGCGGGCTGTGCAGCACGGCGAGGCCGAGCCGGCCGAAGGCGTCGGCCGTCGCAGGATCGACGCCGAAGGTCCCGCCGTGCTCCTTGGCGCGAGGCGAAAGCGGCCGCGCACGGGGGATCTCAGCTACTACCGGCAATCCGAAGGCCTTCTCGGCCTCGCGCCGACTGCGGACGCGGGTATCGATCTGGTCGACGAGGAGTGCCAGGGCGCAGCCGAGCACGAAGCCGAGCAGAATGCCAACACCGGCGCGAGTAGGACGGCTGTCCATGGCCTGGAAGGCCTTCCCACTCGACATCTCCCCCGGCCCCCCGGAGGGGATGGGCACCGCTGGACCCAGTGACACGAGCCCCGGGCTGGCTGGCGGCTGGGATTGAAGGTCTTGGAGCACACTCTGCTGCTCCGCGTAGACCTTCAGCAGGGCATCACGTTCAGCTGTGACCAGCCGAGACTCCGCGCCGTCTGACGGCAGCTGGAGCAGGCGCGCTTCGAGGTGGCGGAGGCGTACCTGCTGCGCGTCGGCGGCCGCCTTCGCTCGGGCTAGAGCCTCGTTACGTAGGGCCTCGTTGCGTTCGGCTGCGAGGCGCAGGATC
>JALYGD010000266.1 GCA_030777265.1 Actinomycetota bacterium
GAGGCCGTGGGCTCACCCGCCCCGCCTTGCCAGTCGAGCTGAAGGAGGCTGCTGTGGGACGCAAGGCTTTTCGGGCTGCCCTCGTGGCCGCTGCCCTGGCGGCGTTGACCGCTGGCTGCGGCGGGGGCCGCCAGACGTCCCCCGAGACCGCAGGGCCCGACGCCTCCCCATCGGAGCCCGAGCTCGCGGTCGCCGTCGCCAGTTTCGACCTCGCGGTCGGCGACGGCCAGCGTTTCATCGCCGGGGTGTTCCTGCCCGACCGCAAGCTCATCGGCTTCGGGGCGGTTCAGATGGAGTTCTACTACCTGGGAGAAAAGGACGCCTCGGGCCGGCCCGAGCCCGTCGCCGCCACCACCGCCACGTTCCTGCCGGTACCCGGCAAGGAGCCCCGAGGCAGTAGCGACTCCCCGGCGCTGATCGAGGACCCCGAAGCAGCCGGGGTCTACGAGACCACGCTCGACCTCACGCGCCCGGGCTTCTGGGGTGTCGCCGTGGTCGCCGAGGTGGAAGGTGAGACCCGCAGGGGAACGGCGAGCTTCCAGGTCCTGCCCGACCATCAAGTTCCGACCGTCGGGGATCCCGCGCCCCGAAGCCACAATCTCACCCTCGCCTCCGATGCTCCCAAGGCCGCCATCGACTCACGCGCGGGCACCGAAGGTGAAATCCCCGATCCCCACCTGCACGGGACGACGGTCGCCGACGCCTTGGCCCAGGGAAGGCCGGCCGTGGTGGTGGTCTCCACCCCGGTGTACTGCATGAGCCGCTTCTGCGGCCCCATCACCGACACTGTGGCCGAGCTGGCCGAGACCTACCAGGACCGGGCGGCCTTCATCCACATCGAGGTGTGGCGAGACTTCAACGCAGGTCAGCTCGACGAGGCGGCTGCGCAGTGGATCCAAACGCCCCAGGGAGGCAACGAACCCTGGGTCTTTCTCGTCGGGTCAGACGGGAAGATCGCGGCTCGCTGGGACAACGTGCTCGACCGCGCCGAGCTCGAGCAGCGGTTGCAGGCCCTGCCGGTGAGGGGGCGGTGACGCGATCGGGCTGCACCGACCCCTCCGGCGAGCAACGCGATACCGGGATGAGAGTCTCCCACCCCATCTTCGCGCGCTTCTACGAACGGCTCAGCCGCCTCATGGAGCCCGAGGTGGGGCGACACCGTGAGGAGCTGGTCGCGGGACTGTCGGGGCGGGTCATCGAGGTAGGGGCGGGCAACGGCATGAACTTCCCCCACTATCCCCCCGAAGTGACGGAAGTGCTCGCGGTCGAACCCGAACCGCGGCTGAGAGCCGCTGCGTTGAAGCAGGCTGGTTCGCTACGCCTGCCTATTCGAGTGGTGGAGGGTGTCGCGGAGACGTTGCCGGCAGACGATGACAGCTTCCATGCAGCGGTCGCCTCGCTCATGCTGTGCTCGGTGTCTGACCAGCGGCAGGCCCTGGCCGAGCTGTTCCGCGTGCTTCGCCCGTCCGGGGAGTTGCGCTTCTACGAGCACGTTCGCTCCCGCCACCCCCGGCTGGCACGCGCGCAGCAGGCCGCCGATCTGATCTGGCCGTTCTTCACCGGGGGATGCCATACCAGCCGTGACACACTGGCGGGCATCGAGGGCGCAGGTTTCGACCTCGAGTGGGTGCGTCGCTTCCGTTTCCCCGTGAGTCGGCTGTTCATCCCCAGTTCCCCGCATGTCCTGGGGGTGGCGCGCAAGCCGGGATGAGGAGCGCTTCGCGCACGGCGCCCGATACGTCGGGGTGGCCCGCTCGCGCTCAGGCTGCTTCCAGCGGGTCGAACCAGTTCAGCCGTTCGAAGCGTGCGAAGCCGTGGTCGCTGGTCGCCAGTCTCAGGCCGTGCTCGATCGCCAGGGCGGCAAGGTGCGCGTCGGGGACATCGTTCGCCCGGATCGTTGCGTGCTCGAGGCATTCGGCCAGCACGTTGCGATGGCGCGAGGTTGGAACGGGGGTCCACGTCGGCTCGGCGTCCAGCCATGCCTCGACTTGTCCCCATGCGTCGGCGATCGACTCGGGCTCGGAGAAGACACGCGGGTTGGTCACCAGCCGAACGAACGCGAGCAAGCTGGTCCAGGGCAACCCGACCCGCGGCAAGACGGTCAGCTGTTCCTCGAGCCACGCCCGCGCGGCCTGATGCTGTTCGTAGGACTGCACGTGTGCGTAGACGAGCAGGTTCGCGTCGAGGGCGATCACCGGTAGCGATCGCCCTCGGCGATCGCCAGCGCCTCGCTGACGTCGTCGATTTCGGGCAACCTCGGCTTGCCGAGCGAGACGGCACGCGTGTAGGGCCCGCGCCTCGCGGGCTCTTCCCGATCCAGGCGCGCCAGCCCAGCCCGCAGCGCGTCGTTGACGAGCTGCTTGAACGACCGGTCACCGCGAGCGCGGAGCCGCTCCAGCTGTGCGGCCACGTCGTCGTCGAGGGTCAGCGTCGTCCTCATGCATCAAAGCATA
>JALYGD010000267.1 GCA_030777265.1 Actinomycetota bacterium
ACATAGGGCACCCGCCCACGGTCACCGCGCAGGCCTGGCTCAACCAAGGCGACGAGCGACAGGGCGGCAACGCCCCCTTGCCGAGCCTCCTCGCCGCCGTCATCGCGGATCTCGACGACTTCTACACCATCACGTCCTCGGACTACGAATGGCCCGAGTGGCAGGAACCACGGGTCGTGGTGCACCAACCCGACGACCCGAGGCTCACGACCCAGGGCCAACTTGTCGTCGACACCGGGCCGGTGCCGGAGGGTTGCCAGCGACCGGCAGCTTGGTGTCTCCTCGATGACGCAATCCACCTCGATGGCCCTGCGCTGAAGCAGCGACACACCGTCGGTGACCTGGCCACAGGCGTGACCATCGCCGAGGCCTACGGCAACCTCGCCCAACGAAGAACCGGCCACACAAACGACGCACAGCTCACCAACTGCCTCACGGGCGTCTGGCTCGGGAGCCGCTTCCCCAGCGCTCAGCGACCCCCCCACCCCCTCGTGCTGTCACCAGGTGACCTGGACGAGGCTGCGCTCACCCTGCTGCTAGATCCCACCGACGGCGTAGCCGCCCTCCGCTCCACCCTCAAAGGATTCGACTCGGGCCTCCCCGCCTGCCGCCCCTCAACCCCCATCCCCTGAACAAACCCTTTGTGCTCGCCTTGGGCCGCAACGCCGAAGGGCAGCTGGGCGACAGGACGACGACCAGTTCGTTGAGTGCCGCCGGCCTCGACGGCCTCCTCGGAGCGACCCGTTGTTGCGGCGGACACCGACGGTGATGAGCATACGTGTGCTGTACACTGACGAGTTCGTCCGAATACCCGAGTACGAGGAAATCCCGATCAGTATCCCCTGCGCACCCGTCGCCCGAGTGGAGCAGCTGGGCATCCCCCCTCGGCGTGGAGGCATCGCCTATGAGGAGTGACGATGCCCGAGACGAGAAGGAAGTTCGATCCCGAGTTCCGCGCGGGCGCGGTCAGGATCGTCCGGGAGACCGGCAGACCCATCGCTGAGATCGCCAGGGAGCTGGGGATCAACGAGGGCACGCTGGGCAACTGGGTGAAGCGTGACCGTGTTGAGCGTGGCGAGGCGGAGGGCCTGACCGCCGATGACCGCGAGGAGCTGGCACGGCTCCGGCGTCGCTGCGCCGAGCTGGAGATGGAGCGTGATGTCCTCAAGCGATCCGTGGTCCTCTGGGTGAAGGAGGCGACGCGATGAGCCTGGCATCGTTCGTCGCCTCCCAGAGGACCGATCACCGTGTCCCCCACGCGGTGGCCTGCCGGGCGGTGGATGTGAGCGAGTCCTGGTTCTACAAGTGGCGTGACCGCCCGCCGACGCCGGCCCAGCAGCGACGGGCTGAGCTCGACGCCGCCGTCAACGCCGTGTTCGAGGACTCCGGCGGCAACCCCGGCACCTACGGCTCGCCGCGGGTGCATGCCGAGCTGCGTGAGCGGGGGTGGCGGGTGACGGAGAAGACGGTGGCGGCCAGCATGGCCCGCCAGAACCTGACAGCCCGCCCGAAGAAGCGGTTCCGGTGCCTGACCCGGCCGGACAAGCGGGCAGTGCCATTCCCCGACCTGGTCGGGCGTGACTTCAGCTCGCCGGCCCCGAACCTGAAGTGGTGTGGCGACATGACCGAGATCCCCACCCAGGAGGGCAAGCTCTACCTGGCCGACGTCGAGGACCTGTTCAGCCGGCGCATCGTCGGCTTCGCCATCAGCGATCGTCCCGACGCCGAGCTGGCCAAGGCCGCCATCCAGACCGCCATCGCCGTCCGCGGCGGGTCGGCCGCCGGCGTGATCTTCCACAGCGACCGCGGCTCGACCTACACCGCCACCCTGTTCACCGACGCCTGCCAGCACCACAAGATCAGCCAGTCCATGGGGCGCACCGGCTCGTGCCTCGACAACGCCGCCGCCGAGTCGTTCTTCTCCACCCTCGAGCACGAGCTGCTGTCCCGAACCAAGTTCCAGACCAAGGAGGAAGCCCGTCGAAGAGTCGCCACCTGGATCGACCTCTACAACCGGACCCGCCGTCACAGCGTGTGCGGCATGAAGTCCCC
>JALYGD010000268.1 GCA_030777265.1 Actinomycetota bacterium
GCGCGCTGCTCGATCCGCACGGTGCGAGCGATCTCAGCACAGGCGGGCTCGTCGCTGGGATCCACGCCACTCCGCAGCACCGCCAAGGTCACGGCCCGGTACAGCGCACCGGTGTCGACGTGGGGCAGACCCAGTTCGGCCGCCAGGCCACGTGCCACCGTCGACTTGCCCGAGCCCGACGGGCCGTCGATCGCCACAACAGGTCGGGCTGTCATGCCGGGGTCCGCAGTTCGAGACGCGCCCCCTCGAGCCGCCCACTCACAGGCCCACCACCGTCGCCGTCTTAGGCGATCTAAGACGCCTCCTCTCGCATCGCTCCTGCCGAGCGCCGCTCACTGGCCCACCACCGTCGCCGTCTTAGGCGACCTAAGACGCCTCCTCTCGCATCGCTCCTGCCGAGCGCCGCTCACGGGCCCTCCCCCAGCAGATCGTCGGCCTGCCCGCGCTGGTCGCAGTCCACAGGTTCGACGTTGCCACCGAGCGCTCGCATGTCGTCCAGAAAAGTCGGGTACGAAGTGCCAGCCGCCCTGAAGCCGCGCACCTCGACCGGCCCCGCGGCGAGCGTGCCCGCTATGCATGCCGCCATCGCGATGCGGTGATCACCGCTCGCGTCAACCACACCGCCAGTCAGCCTCTGTCCCCCCGGAACCAGGAAACCGTCGGGGCGCTCCTCGGCAGCAACACCCAAGGCTGCGAGCATGGCTACGACACCGCGAATGCGATCGGACTCCTTCACCCGCAACTCGGCGGCGCCACGCACCTCCAGCCCGCCGCGGCTACACGTTCCCGCGATCGCGAGGATCGGGAGCTCGTCGATGGCGTCGACCACGCCTGCCCCCGCGACGAGCGCACGGTCGAGTTTGGCTGGGCTCACACGCACGATGCCCCGCGGCTCGCCGGCGACGACGCCTTGCTCAACAACCTCCACATGGGCCCCCATGGCCCGTAACACCGCTACGGCACCGAGCCGAGTCGGATTCAGACACAGGTCCGGCAACGCCACTCCGCTCGCTCCGTCGCCGGGGTCCGGCGCGGCGGCCACCATCCAGAAAGCGGCGCTCGAAGGGTCACCGAGGACATGGATCGGACGAGGTGAGAGGGGTCCGGGCACTATCGACACCCGCTCACGACCGTCCGGCAGCTCCCGCACTTCCACTTCGACGCCCAGATATCGCAGCAGTCGCTCGCTGTGGTCGCGGCTGCGCAGCGGGCTCAGCACCTCCGACGGTCCCCCCGCGCTGAGCGCGGCCAGCAAGACGGCCGTCTTTACTTGCGCGCTCGGGACCGGACTCTCGAATCTGATCGGCGCCAGGCGACCGCCCCGTACGACCAGAGGAGGAAGCCGCCCCCCAGCCCGAGCCTGGACCTGTGCGCCCATGCGTGCCAGCGGCAAGGCGACGCGGTCGACCGGGCGACAACGCAGCGACTCGTCACCGGTCAGGATGCTCAGACCGTCGACGCCTGCGGTGATCCCGGCCAGCATCCGGAGGGCGGTGCCGGAGTTGCCACAGTCGAGGACGTCGGCCGGCTCCGTGAGCGGTCCGCTGACGCTGCCCCCGAGCCCGCCGGAGGGTTCGGGCCGAATACCGACCGTGGCCCCGAGGCGGCGCAGGGCGCCGACCGTCGACCACACGTCGGCGCTGGGCGCCAGACCACTGACGTCCACCGGGCCTGCGGCTAGCGCAGCCACGAGTAATGCCCGATGGCTGAGCGACTTGTCACCAGGCACTTTGACGGTGCCGCTGAGGCGTCCCGGCAGCACGCGAACGTGATCCGGCAGCCGTCGGACAAACGGGGCAGGGCTGTCGCCGGCCGTAGCGCCCACACCCAACCTCCCTCCCACGAAACCGGCCGGGAGCTGCTCCGGTGAGCCTACGACACCAGCTCCGTGCGTCCTGGTGCCTCGAGTGAGCGCGCGGGGGCTGCGTCTCCTCTCGCGTGACCTTCGCAACGGGAGCGGCCGAGGATGCTCTACGCCCGTCCGCCGGATCAGCGCCGCTCCAGATGGCTGCTGAAGCCACCGGCTCGAAGTGCCAGGCGGGCGCGCTCCGCAGCTTCCTCACCGGCCACCGTGACGACGAGTGCTCCGCGACGGCCCGCTTCGGCGTGGCGCATCGCGACGTCTTCGATGTTGATACCGGCGTTTCCGAGCGCGGTCGTCACCGCCGCGAGGCTGCCCGGGCGATCCTCAACCGGCGCTACCACATCTACCATGACCTCCGCCACTGCCCTGGTATGCAGGAGCTCTCGAGCCTCGCGGCCCCCGACCAGGGCGGCTGAAACCTCCTCCCAGTCATCTTCTGCAATCGCTGTCCGAATCCGGTCCAGCGCCCCCATGAAGCCGCTCAGGGCTGCGAGCGTGGCCGTACGGTTCTGCCGCAGGATCCCCATCCACAGGTCGGGATTACTCCCCGCGATTCGGGTTGCGTCGCGGAACCCCCCACCCGCCATCATCAGCAGTGCCGGCTCCGTGTCGGCTAGGGCGGCCGCATGCTTCATGAGGGTCGTCGCTACAACCTGCGGCAGATGGCTGACTACCGCGACAAGACGGTCGTGCGCCTCGGGGTCCACTGCCAGCACCCTCGCTCCCATGTCGCGAAGCAATCCGGCAAGCCGATGGAAAGCGGAGGTCGACGAATGGGGTGTTGGCGTAAGCACGTACGTCACCCCCTGAAAGAGGGTGGGATCAGCGCCAGCAGGGCCCTCCCGCTCGCTCCCGGTCATCGGGTGACCGCCGATGTAGGAGGGACCTTCCCCTTCGCCACCCAGGGCTTCGAGGACAGCCTCAACCTCCCGTACAGGCTTTGCCTTCACGCTCCCGACGTCGGTCAGCACGGTATTGCGCGGCATGTGCGGCAGCACTTCTCGCGCCACGCTTGGGATCTCTGGCACCGGAATTGCCAGAACGAGCAGATCGACCGCCGCGGCGAGACGGCGTGCTGTGGCGACGACTTCGCCGAAGCCGCGCTTCTCTGCTTCTCGCCTTATCGCCGGGTCGGTGTCAGTGACGAGGACGCATTCCACACTCGGCACACGGGAAGCCGCAAGCGCGAATGATCCTCCCATGACCCCGCAGCCGACGACGCCCACGCGGCGCAGAGCACTCGGGAAGCGAGTTGGGTCGAACTCGGGGGTGACCGAAAACGTCATCTTTGGTTTCCTGAGCTCCTCGCAGGCAGGTCAGCAGCTTGCACGGGTCGAAGGCCAGCACCCTCGCTCCGAGAACGGCCCACGTCTTGCATTGCAGCCGGCCGAGCAGGCTCACTCCGGCAGGTCCGTACGCAGCTGCCTCGCGCCGTGCAGATAGACGTGCCGGAGTTCGGTGGGAGCACGTGCCGTGTAGACGTGGAGGAGCACGCGTATGCAACGCTTGATTCCGCCCTCGATCTCAAGCTCGCGTGCGCACAGAAGCGGGACGAGCGCGATCCCAGCCTCCCGCGCTGCCTCAGCAGGAAAGGCGCTCGAGATGTCCTCCGTCGCGGTGAAAACGATACTGACGACATCCTCCTGGTGCAGGTCGTTTCGGGTGAGGATCTCCGCGAGCAGTTCCTGAGTCCGCGAGATGATCTGCTGCCTGGTGTCAGCCTCGAGGGTTGTGGCGCCTCGAATCGCTCGTACGCGCTCCGGCCCAGACCGATCAGCGCCTGGAGCCATGCCAGTGGGCTCCGTCGCTTCACCCGCTGGGGGCACGACGGGCTGACAGCTGTCGCGGATGGTTTCCCGGGGACGGGACGAATCCGCAGCCAAGGACGTGTTCCCCCCTCTCCGCGGTTCAGCCCGCAAGATGTTCTGGCCCCAGCATTCCACGGTGGTGGCTCTCGTGGCTGCAAGGCGGTCCCGATGCCACTCGGGCCTTTCGGCTGGCAAGCCCTCGTACCGCATATATCACACGCCGGTTGCTCATGGCCGTTCTTCACCCGTATCTCGTGGGGCAGATTGTCCGTCCGGTCATGGTCCCGAGTCGTGTGCGGTGTCGGTCAGCATGTCGACATAGAGCTAGGTCGCTTCGTCGATCAATCTCTCGTCGACCGCTGGGCCCGCCTCCGAGCCCTCGCGCCGTCCCCCTCAAGGGCGCCGTAGAGGGAGGCGATCTCCTCGCTCGTCAAGGGTCGCCACCTGCCCTGACGTAGATCGCCCAGTTCGACTCCGTCGTAGGCGGTACGAGCCAGGCGCTCCACAGGCAAGCCGACAGCTTGCAGCAGCCGGCGAACCTCGCGTTTTCGGCCCTCGGTCATGACAACCTCGACCAGAGACTTCCCGTGGCCTTCGCCGAGGACGCGCAGCAGACGCGGCCGTGCGAGCCCGTCTTCGAGTTCCACTCCCTCGCGGAGACTTCGCAGCTGGCGTCGACTCGGACGCCCGTTCACCTGAGCGACGTACCGCCGCTCAACCTCGAACGACGGGTGCGTGAGAGCGTGGGCGAGCTTCCCGTCGTTGGTGAGGATCAGGAGTCCTTCGCTGTCCATGTCGAGGCGCCCGACCGAAAAGAGGCGCTGGGGAACCTCCACGAGGTCGAATACAGTCGGGCGCCCTTGGGGATCGTCCGCTGTCGTCACGACGCCCTGCGGCTTGTTCAGGACGATGTAGATGAGCTTCGGGTTGACGTTGACGCGCTCACCGTCCACACGCACCTCGACGGCTTCGGGGTCGACCCTCCACCCGAGCTCGGCAACCTCATCATCCACGGTCACCCGACCCTGTGCGATGAGCTCTTCGCAATACCGTCGTGACCCGAAGCCCGCTGCCGCGAGCACCTTCTGCAAGCGCTCTCCTTGACCAGAAGACAGCTCCGTGGAAGCACCCGGAACGGGGCGACGACGGCGGGCTCTGTCAACCATGGATCTTGTCGGGAGGGGGATAACCCCCCGATGGTCGGCTCTTCGGCCGGACGTTTTCCTCGTCACCATCCGCCAGGCTCTCGTCGGCGAAGTCGTCACTAGCGGGTCTTGCTGGCTGTCGACTGGAAGCATCCGGGTCCGGGTCCGTCGAGGGGTCGACCGCCTGCAGGGCCCCTTCCAAGACAGCGATGGCGTTTCGTGTGGCGCGCTCGAGCGCCTCCGTCAGAACATCGAGTTCACCGTTTCGGGCGGGGCGCTCGAGTTCCGCTGAGGGGGCGAACGCCGCGTTCTGGTCTTCCCCCCTGGCAGTCCTCGGGACCGCGTCCTCAGCCGACTCGGGGATGCCTTCGGCGTCGGCGGCACGGTGACTCGGCTCCCAGCGCGCCTGCCCGGTTGAAGGCAACTCCCGACCCGCCCGGATCGCGGCTCGAGCAGCCCGCTGGTGCTCAGGGGAGGGCTCGTCCGGGGCAGGTCCGGGGGGCAGGAAATCGGTCAGGGGCGGCAGGTCGGCGAGGCTGTTGATGCCCAGATCTTCCAGGAACCTGTCAGTCGTACCGTAGAGAACGGCCTGTCCGGGACCGTCGTCGCGTCCTACCTCACCGATGAGCCCCCTGGCGATGAGCGTACGCATCGCCCCGTCCGCGTTGACCCCACGAATCTCGCCGACTTCGGCGCGGGAGACCGGCTGCTTGTAGGCGATCACCGCCAGAGTTTCCAGCGAGGCCCGTGACAGGCGCCCCCTGCGTCGCCCTCGCACCCATCGCTCAACGTAGGGAGCCACCTCCGGGGGCGTGTAGAACCGCCAGCCTCCGGCGACATTCCGAAGCACGAACCCGCGGCGCTCCTCTTCGAGTTGACACGCGAGAGCTGCCAGCTCGGCCTTGATTTCGACTTGACTGACCTCGAGGACCTCACTGAGCATCGGCACGCCGACAGGTTCGTCGACGACGAAAAGGATGGCCTCGAGAGCCTGTCGCTTGGTCGGGTGCTCCACGCGGCTTCCTTGTGGGGCCTCTAGTGGTCGAGCCGTCAACGCGCGCACGCGACGGGCTCCGCGTCTGATCCTGCCCCTCCCCCGGTCTCATCGGGGCTCCTCATGGAACAGTCGCGCGGAGAAGTTGCCGAGACCGAGCCGTTCCAGTAGGGCGAGATCGTGCTGCCCGCGTCGCAGCGCTCCACCTCGAGCGGCGCGCAACAGTCGAACTGGTGGAGGTCGACGTATCCGATTTTGAACAGCTCGAGCAACGCCAAGAAGTGGACGACCTGCTCCCCGCGCGAGCATCGAGCCGCGAGAAGGTTGAACGGCACCCTATCCCCCACGCGGCGCATTCGCGCGAGAAGCCGGGCAGCGGCTTCGCTGATGGTCAACGGAGAGTGGCGGATGTGAGCGACGCTGACGCGGGGCGGGACCTTGGGAGCGAGGACGGCACTGGCCAGGGCCGCCAGGTCGGCTGCCTGGATTGACCGCCTCGCCCGAGGAATGAGGTCGCGGTAGGGCTGCTCGAGGGGAACTTCGCGGCCGGCGTAGCCCTCGTTCTCCTCGAGCAGCTCGGCCACGAGTTCACTGAGCTCTCGGAACGCGCGGAACTCGAGCAGCCGCGCGTAGAGCAGGTCGCGAGCCTCTTCCAGGATTCCGTCGAGCTGCTCCCCGCCTTCTGGAGGCAACAACCGGGCCGCCTTCAACTCAACGAGCGTGGCGGCAACCACGAGGAAGTGCGTAGCAGTGTCAAGATCGAAGGCCCCATCCTCCAGCTGTCCGAGGTGGGCCAGAAAGTCACCGGTGATCTCGGCCAGATCGACCTCCGAGATCTCGAGCTTTCGCTGCCCAATGAGGTGCAAGAGCAGGCCGAACGGGCCCTCGAAGCCCTCGATCCGCACGTGGTAGGAGCTGGCGGCAGCTGGATGGATCAGACGAGCCTCGTCCGGTTTCGCTCCCCCGCCGCCTCTCAACGGTTCGTGGACGCCCGCCACCTCCGCTACGTAGCCCGATGGCCGCGCCCCGCGATCTGCTGCCTCTCCCACCACATGCTCCCACGTCTCCCGACTCGCTGAGCATCGTCAGCCAAGCACCAACTCCGCCACGCAGGGTAGTCAGGTCCCCGGGGGCCGTCGAACAAGGACGACCTTCGCCTTCCTGACTGCCAGCAGGGCGCACAGAAGAAGAGCGCCAGGAGGTCATGGCAGGATACGGCCGAGGATGAGCGGTCGTGGTGCGACCGGCTCCCTGCCTATCGTCACGAGTCGTTCGAGTGCCCCCGCCGCTCGCTCCGCGTCAGCGGGGGTTCGCGCGTGTACCCGAACAGCGGGGCGGTCGGGACCGACCTCGTCGCCTACCGCTACGAGAACCTCGAGTCCGACGGCAGGATCGACGGCATCCTGAGCCCGGTGGCGCCCGGCACCGAGCGCGTGCGCCAACTCTCCGATCTCGCGGCACGCCACCTCCACCACGACTCCTTCTTGAGGTGCCCAATCGCGCACAATCGGTGCTCGCGGAAGAACCTGCCAGGGGTCATCCACGACGGATCCGTTTCCACCCTGAGCCTGCACCATAGCTTGAAGCTTTTCCAGGGCCCGGCCACTCGAACGAGCCTCTTCCAACGCGTCCCGGGCTGAAACCTCCGGGTGCCCCGTGGATGTCAGCAGAGCCGTAGCCAGCTCGAGGCTCAGCCGCCCCAGTCGCCCCCGCTCGTCGCCCTTGAGAACCGCAACCGCAGCCGCCACCTCGAGCGCGTTCCCGACCGCACTGCTGAGTGGTTGCGACATGTCCGAGACGAGCGCCGTCACGCGTCGCTCCCCGAGGCCGATAGGGGCCTGACCGATCCGGATGCAGAGCTCGGCTAGGGCAAGGCCCTCAGGGGGCTCGGTCACGAGCGCACCTCGGCCCGCCTTGACGTCAAGCACGATGTGGCGCGCCCCGCCGGCAATTTTCTTGCTCATCACGCTCGACGCGATCAGCTGGGGACTCTCCACGGTTGCCGTACGGTCGCGAAGTTCGTACAAGCGTTTGTCGGCTGGGACGAGCTCCCCGCTCGCTGCCGCAATCGCCAGCCCCACACGCTCGACCTGAGCACGAAACGCCCGCTCGTCGAGCTCGACGCGGAAGCCTGGGATGGCTTCGAGCTTGTCCAACGTCCCACCGGTGTGGCCCAGAGCTCGACCCGAGAGCTTGGCCATCTGTGCCCCGCAGGCGGCCACGAGCGGCCCTACAACCAAGCTCGTCGTGTCGCCCACGCCGCCCGTGGAGTGCTTGTCGACGATAGGACCGCGCACCCCTTCGAGATCGACGGTGCTGCCGGATCCAACGAGAGCCTCGGTGAATGCGACTGCCTCGTCGTCGCTGAAGCCCTGAATGACGCCTGCCATGAGCAGTGCCGCCATTTGCTCGGCTCGAACCTCGTCAGCCACGAAAGCCGCAATCAGCTCCGCGATCTCGTGCGTCTCCAGATGACCCCCGTGCCGCTTCCTCGTGATGAGGCTGCGCACGTCGATTGGGAACCTTGGCACGAGCATCTATCCGTCGTGGTCAGTCGTCAGATGGACCTTGCCACGAGGGGCCCGATCCGTCGTGGCAGCGACGTTCCTGCTTGAGCTCATGGAGGGCTGTTCGCAAGGAGGCCGGGGCCGCAGTAGCGCGGGAGCGGGGCTGCAACCCTCAGTGAACAGCGCGGCGCAGAGAACCGGCTCGACCTCGGTGCTGATTCCCGTGCGCTCGAACGGAGGACGGGCGGCAAGCTACGCGCGATTACGTCAGATTGCGGACGATCGCGGCGTCGGGCCCGCGCGCACGCAGGTCCGCCAGCAGCAGGGCCACCGCTTCACGGACGATTCGCCCCCGATCCACATGTAGCCCGAACTCCGCTCGCAACCGCAGACGGGCCTGCTCGAGGTCCAGCAGCTCCTGCTGAGACAGGTACACGGTGATCTTCTCGTCATGGCTTGTCCGACCACTCGCCCGCCCGTCCGCTGCGGGATGCCGCGGTGGTCGTGGTGGCGGCGTCGGATCCGCACGCAGGGAGGTGACCTTCCCCCCCGTGGGGCGGAACAACTCGTCCGCTCCGGGCAAACTAGCGCGTCGATTCACGGGACAAGACCTCCCTCGCCAAATCGCGATACGCCTCCGCCCCGCGCGATGACGGGACGTAGCTCAAGATGGGCTTGCCGACCACAGGAGCCTCGGCGAACCTGATCGTCTTGCAGATCATGGTCTTGAAGACGACGTCCCCGAAGGCGTCGCGGACACGCTCGAGGACTTCACGGGCGTGAAGGGTTCGCAGATCTGCCATGGTCGGGAGAATACCCTGAAGCTCGAGTAGAGGGTTAAGGCGCTCTCGGACCCGCTCGAGGGTCTTCATGAGCAAGGTCATGCCGCGTAGGGCGAAGTACTCGCATTCGAGTGGGACGATCACGCCGTCGGCGGCGGTCAGGGCGTTGATGGTGAGCAGTCCGAGACTCGGCGGACAGTCCACAAGCACGAAATCGTAGCGATAGCGCAGACGGGCCAGCACCCGCTTCAGGCTCTGCTCGC
>JALYGD010000269.1 GCA_030777265.1 Actinomycetota bacterium
CGACACGGCACCTCCCGGTTCGCCCCAGTTGCACTCTCACGCTTGTTCTGGCGGTCCGCCAAGCGCGACGGATACGCGGGGCCCGAGATGCGCACGGACAGTCATACGACGTGCGCGTACAGCGCACTTCGCCCTCTTGTTTGACGTGAAACGGGCGACCGGCGCTGCTCAAGGGACGCCCGGACGGGACAGGGGATGGCGTACGGGTACCACAAACACCGTCTATCGACTCGTCGTCTCAGGGGAATGTGTGGACTGGGCCCACGATGTCCTGCTGGACCGGGCGGAGTCAATTGGGGGAGCAGCCGATTGGATGCGGCAACGTGGGGCGGGCCCCTCGAAGCAGGCCTCTCACCGACCCCCCGCGGGTAGCGCGAACAGGTCCTTGGGGCCGGGCGGCACGAGCCCACGTGCCTCCGCCCGGCCCAACAGCTCGCGGACCGCGGCCTCGCCCCGCTCTCCGACGTCGACCGAGTAGTCGTTCACGTACACGTCGATATGAGCGGCGATGACCTCGTCGTCGAGTTCGGCCGCGTGCTCACGCACGTAGGCGGCGGACGCCTCCGGAAAGCCCTTGGCGTGGGCGATGCTCGCCTTGATCGCGGCATCCACGGCCGGAGCGAGCTCGGCGAGGTCGCGGCGGATGAGGACCACGCCCAGGGGTGCTGGGAGGCCGGTGGCCACCTCCCATGCACGGCCCACGTCGAGCAGCTCCACCAGCCCGTGGAACTGGTAGGTGAAGCGGGACTCGTGGATGATCAGGCCGGCGTCGACCTGCCCTGCTGCGACCGCTGGCATGATCCGCTCGTAGGGCAGTTCGACCGTCTGGAGCGGCTGCGCGACGAGGAGCTGCAGGAGCAGGTTCGCGCTCGTGAGACGGCCAGGGACGGCCACCCGCGCTTCGGAGAGATCGATGTCGAGGTCCTCTCCGCTGGTGGTCGCGAAGGGGGCACGATCGCGGGCCACGAGCAGCGGCCCGACTCCCCGTCCGAGTGCACCTCCGGCTCGCAGGGCCACATAGCGCTCACGCACGTGACCGTACGCGTGGTAGCTGAGCTTCGTGAGCTCGAGACGACCTTCGAGTGCCCAGCGGTTGAGGGTCTCGACGTCGGCGAGCACTGGCGTGACGACGAAGCCGGGGGACTCGATGAGCCGATGGGTCAGAGCGTGGAAGATGAAGGTGTCGTTCGGACAAGGGGAGTAGCCCACCTTCAGCTCTCGCACGGTGGCACCTCTTTCGTAGCGGGCATGGCGCTCGTGACCATTTCCGTCGCCGTCTTAGGAGGCCTAAGACGGCTCCTCTCGCGTCGCTCCTGCGGAGCGCCGCTCACGTGACCCTCTCGAGGACGGTACTGGCTACCCTGCAGGCCGCGTTCACGGCTGTCTGAACAGCCTCGTCCAACCGCCAGGCGGACCGGTCACGCGGCCCGACCAGGTTGCTCACCGCCCGCAGTTGCACGAACGGCACGTCGTCGAGTGCACACGCGTGCGCCGCGGCCGCCCCTTCCATGGACTCGACAATCGGCCGATGGCGGAGGGCGAGTTCGTGTGCGCGCTCGGCAGTGCCGGTGACGGTCTCGACGGTGACGAAGCGACCACTTGGGGCGCCGAGGGTTGCTGCGGCGGCTGCCGTGGGCTCGGCCGCGCAGGGGAACGCGTCGTAGTAGCGGGTGTCCCCCCGCTCGAGCAGGGGGATTCCGAGGACGTCCGCCGGCAACCACCGCTCCTCACCTGCCACACCGAGGTCCGCATAGACGTCCTCGGTCGCGAGCGCGACCCCGCCAACCGGCGGACCGTCCGCAAAGGCCCCGCCGACGCCGAACTGGAGGACTGCCTGCGGAGGATCGAGGAGCAGGCGTGCGAGATGGAAGGCGGTGCTGGCCCGGCCCATCCCACAGACCGCCAGCCGAACCGGCACGAGGTCGAGGCTGCCCTCCCACGCTGCCACCCCGAAAACGGCGACCCGGTGCTGCGACGCCAGCGCGGCACGCAGCGGGGCCGCCTCGCGCTCGGTGGCGGCAATGACAAGCAGCATCGGGGAGAGCGTAGAGCGGGCGTCAGAAAGCCGTCGCCCCCCAGGCCCGAAGCGGCACCCCCGCCCGGCCCGGCCCCGCGGGGGACACCCCCCCGGGCTGCAGGCGCCGCCATATCATGACCCGAAGATCGCAACAGCCCGGCCGGCGCCTGAGGCCGCACCAAGGAGCGACGCATGGGAAAAGGGCACGGTGATCCGCTCTCGGTGCTCGACGCGATGTTCCTGTGGCTCGAGACTCCCACCGAGCACATGCACACCGCGGGCTTGTTCGTCTTCGACCCAGCCACGGACGGCGACTTCGACTTCTATCGCTTCGTCGACCTCATCGGATCGCGTCTGCACCTCGTGCCGCGCTTCCGACAGA
>JALYGD010000270.1 GCA_030777265.1 Actinomycetota bacterium
GGGCGGGGCTCTGGTTCCTCGGCGGGTTGCTGCTCGCATGCCTCAACCCGCTCGGGCCCCGGCTCCTGCTCTTCCCGTTCACCCTCGGCGCCCGCCGGGAGGTCTTCAGCCTGATCGTCGAGTGGAAGCCTGCCGACTTCCAGTCCGGGCGGGGGATGGTGGCCGCGGCGGGGCTGGCCGTCACCGTCGCCGTGCTCGCACGCCGGCGGGTGTCGTGGGCGCTCGCCCTCCCGGCCGGGCTGTTCGTGCTGCTCGGGCTGCTCGCCCAGCGCAACCTGGCCCCCGCCGGCATCGTGCTGGCGCCGGCACTGGGGGCCGCCCTGGCTCGCTCAGGCGACGAGCAGGAGACGGCGGAGGACGACGCCCCCGGCGAACCTCCTCCAGGGCAGGACCGGGCCGCGGTGCGGCCGGCGGCTCGGGACCGGCTGCTCGGCGCGGGGGTGGCGGTCGCCGCGGTGGCCGTGGTGGCCAACGCCCTGGCCCAGGGTGCGCTGAACCTCTCGTCCTACCCGGTCGAGGTCCTGCGGGACGCCGAGCGGTCGGGAGCCTTCGCCGCCGGGAAGCTGGTGGCCACCCAGGACACCGTCGGCTGCTACCTGATCCTGCGCCGGGGCCGGGGCGCCGGCGTGTTCATCGACGACCGCTATGACATGTACCCGGTCGAGGTGTCTCTCGACTACCTGACCCTGCTGCGGGCGCGGCCTGGCACCGAGGAGGTCCTGGACCGCCGGGGCGTGGATGCGGTGCTGTGGGACCGGGCGCTGCCCCTGGTCGCGGTCCTGGTCGAGCGGGGGTGGCGGGAGGCGGGGGGCGACCGGCGGTGGGTGCTCCTCGAGCGCCCGCAGGGCCTTTAGCCTCGATCCACCGATCCGGCGGGGTTGAGGTGAGGCCTGTATCCACCTGAAAGGCCTCCTGAGCAGGGACGATGACGGTGTCGAAGCGCTAGTCGTCGCCCACCACAGGAGGCACTTTCAGTGAGTCGAGTATCGCATGCGGTGGATCGGATCGGGGTGAGGTTCGACGAGCCGAACCTGGTGGCCAACGCCGGTCTGCTGCTGGTCGGCACGTTGGTCGTGCGCCTCGATTTGGAGCGGCTGGTGGACAGCGCTGTGCGGCTGACCGGGCGGGTCGGTGGATCGCGTCCGGGTCGGAAGGTGCTGACCGTGGTGCACGCGATCGTGGCCGGCGGTTCCCACATCGATCATGTTGACGTGCTCCGCTCCGGCGCCACGCAGCGGGTGTTGCCGTTCCGGGTCATGGCCCCCTCCACGATCGGGACGTTCCTCCGCTCGTTCAGCTTCGGACATGTTCGCCAGCTCGAAGCCGTGATCGGTGAGACGCTGCGGCGAGCCTGGGCGTTCGGCGCCGGACCGGGAACGGGCCGGCTGGTCGTCGATGTCGACTCGACGATCTGTCAGGTCGAGGGCCACCAGAAGCAGGGAGCGGCATTCGGCTACACCAAGGTGCTGGGCTACCACCCGCTTCTGGCCACCCGGGCTGACACGGGCGAGGTGGTCCACGCCCGGATGCGGAAGGGATCGGCCAACACCGCCCGTGGCACCCGCCGGTTTCTCGACGAAGTCGTGGCCCGCGTCCGACGGGCTGGTGCCACCGGCGAGCTGGTGATCCGGTTCGACTCAGGGTTCTGGTCCAACGACACCCTCGCCGGCCTGACCCGGCTCGATGTCCGCTACACGATGGCCGTGCGCACCAACAGCAAGGGGATCGCTGCCGCCATCGCCGAGATCCACGAGGACGCCTGGGTCGAGATCGCCTACACCACAGACGGCCAAGCCCAGGTGGCCGAGTGCGTCTACAAGGGGCGGAGGCTCATCGTGCGCCGCACCCGGCTCACCGACGCGCACCAAGCGAAGCTGTGGCCCGACTGGCGGCACTTCGGGTTCCTCACCGACCTGGACGGCGACACCGTCACCATCGACGGCTTCCACCGCCAGCACGCCGTGGTCGAGCTCGTCATCCGCGACCTGAAAGAAGGCGCCGGCATGGAACACGTTCCCTCCGGGAACTTCAGCGCCAACAGCGCCTGGCTGCAATGCGCCGTTCTCGCCCACAACCTGATCCGCTGGACCGCCACCCTCGGCACCGACCGACACATCGACCAGCTCGCCGTGGCTCGCACCATCCGCTCCCGGCTCCTCGCCGTCCCCGGCCGCCTCGTCAACCTGGCCGGCACCATCACCCTCCGCGGACCGAAGAACTGGCCATGGGCCCAATGGTTCACCCTCCGCCTCGACCGGCTCCGCACTCTCCAGCCCACCACCAGCTGAACCGGCGATCGCGGGCCGGCGCCCCCCGCACACGAGACCAGCGCCGACAACCCAAGGCCCGTGCGGCTCCAACCGACGCGCCCCCGTTGCCCAGGAACCGGCACCAGCGGTCAAAACAACCCCTGGCCGCCAGCCTCCGACCTCTTTGGGGGTGGCGGCTCTGGCTCGTCCTGGGCCTGGAGCCTCGACCTCACGACTGATCGGTGGATCCAGGATAAGAGCGCAGCTCAGCCGACTGGCTGGCGTCTCCGACCCGGCAAGTGGCGCGTGTCTCACGCTCGTGCCCCCCAGTGCTCGACGGCTCGCCCTTCGGCTACCCGCACGATGTCGATGGTCTCCCGGTCCACGCATTCGCCATCATGACGACGACCCCGCCAGCTGATCCTGGCAGCGGCACGGTCACACACGCCGAAGACATCCTCGATCGAGACCTGCTGATGCTCGTATGCCGCATGGTTCGTCCGAACGACATGCGCGAACCCTTCGACACCTCTCACAGGCCCGGCACCCAGCCCCTGGTGGTCCAAGTAGTCCTCGGCGATGACCGCGACTGCCGCGGATGGGTCGCCGGACGCGAACATCGCCACCATCACCTCGAGCACCTCGTGGCAGAGAGCCGCTTCATGGCACAACTCTCGCCGATGGCCCAGTGGGTCGCTGAGCGCACGCGCCTGTGCCGAAACACCGGGCGTCGCAGAGCCAGGGATTGCCCCCATCGACGGCTCGAGGCCCTGCGTAGCTGACTGCGGCTACGTGCGCCCATCCAGCGGAGTCACCGTTCTGCCCGTCGTCGCCATGCGGTGGTGACAACCTGGAGGGGTGGGTCGCCGGATCGGTCTCGTCCCGGTCTTGCGCCCCCACCCAGAGGATGGCGCCTCCAGATCGGCTCGGACGATGCCGTGGTGGGGCAGGTCGCGGCTGCCTGCGGGTCACGGCAGCTCGTCGATGGGATGGACTGGGGAGGGTGCCGGCGATGGCTGAGAACCGGGTCACCGTCGAGGTCGACGGGCGGACGCTGGTCATCGGGAACCTCGACAAGCGCCTGTACCCGGACGGGACGACCAAGGCCGAGGTGATCCGCTACCTCACGGCGGTGGCGCCGGTGCTGCTCCCCCATCTGGCCGGACGGGCCATCACCATGAAGCGCTATCCCGACGGGACGCAGGCAGGCTTCTTCTATGAGAAGCGGTGCCCGTCGCACGCCCCCGAGTGGGTGAGGACCGTTGACCAGTGGGTCACCCACGGCGCCGGCCGGTGGGGCAAGGACGACCGCGGCCTCAGAACGAGCGAGGAGGTGCCGTTCTGCGTGGTCGACGGTCTGGCGTCGCTGGTCTGGTTGGGCAGCATCGCCGCTCTCGAGCTGCACACGCCGATGGCGCAGGCGGCCGGCCCTTTTGGCGCCGGGGTGCCGACCCTGGTGGTACTCGACCTCGACCCGGGTGCCCCGGCGACCGCGGTCGAGTGTGCCGTCG
>JALYGD010000271.1 GCA_030777265.1 Actinomycetota bacterium
GCTCGCCCGAGGTGGGCAGACCGAAACCGACGGTGGCGATCGCCGCCGCACCGGCCAGCACGACGACGAGCACCAGCGGACCGAGCCGGCGGGCGGTGACCCAGGCCGACCACCGTGGGTGCCTCGGTGGTCTGTTGTGGCTCCGGTCGGGGACGGGCTCAGCGCCCGCTGCCTCGTCGGGGCCGGCCGGGCTCATGGCCCTGACGGTAGATGCCCCCACCGCCCGGGGGCTGGTCACGGGCGACTCGGTGACGCGAGCCGCCCGGCCGGCCCGAAGGACCAACCGGGTGGTGTCTCGAACGGACCTGATGTCTAACTAGCCGCGTGCATGCCGTGTCGTAGGGCATATGAACTCAGCCACAGCCCTGCCGATATCCAGCGAAGGGCCGACCGGCCGGAGTCCCGGTCACCGCCGGGATCCGGCGTACCGATCATCCTTCGCGCTGGATCGGGGGTCGCGCGACTCAGCAGTGGGTGGCATTACAGCGCAAGCCACTCATCGCTTACGCAGCCCTCCTCGTACTCCCACCACCCTTCTTGAGTTCCTCGATCGAGCAGGCTCTTGATTGCCGGAAGGTTTAAATGAGGCTCGATTGTGAGAGCCACGATGGGGTAGCTTCCTGCGCCTTCGCCGGTCACCCCGAGCGGGCGGAGGACTTGGAGCACGGCTGCCTGATCCCCACCGAGGCGGCCCTTCTTGAACGGGATGACACGGATATTGCAGTTACCACTCCACCGAACCGTCTCGATGAACGTGGGCCACTCGTCGTCGGTCGCTGCGACTGCTCGAACGATGTCTCCTTCGGCAACGCCCCGGGCGAACCACGGCGCGTTGTCGAGCTGAAACTCTGTGTCACTGAGTCGCCGGGCCCATACTCGCTCGGCGCTCACCGGTGGCCAGCCGCCGTCGTCGACCTCCAGCGGAAAGATGACATGTGCCAGGTCCGGCTCCGCGGCGCTCACCCCTCTATCCTGCCCCACTGGCTAGCTGGCGCTCCGAGGTGCCGGTTGGTTCGGTCCCAGCCTCCGGAGCGTGATCCCGCAATCCCGCCCCGATCACTTCCTCGTGCTCGCCGCGGCCCGTCGGCGAACCTACAAGCTGTACGCGTGGGACAGGGCCCGCTGGCGACCTAAGTTCGGCTACAGGTCACGTACGGAGCTCGGCTAGTAGGGGTGATCGCGCCCTGATGCTTTTCTTCCTGGCGGTCGACTACGCAGCGGCCCGGGGCGACCAGAAAGTGCCCGCAGCGCCCATCCCGGTGGCGACGCAGCTCGTTGCGCGGGACTTCACCGTCGCCCGCGCCGACGACCTCTACGAGCTGGTCAGCGAACGGCCCGGGCGCTCCCTCGTCATCATTGCCACCGGGATGCCGAGGACAGGTATCGCTGTTCCCGTCACCGGGGTGCTGACCGAAAACGGGCCGGAGCCCACCAGCAACGCTTTCACCGGCCACCTAGGCGACCTCGACGTGGCCCACCATCGCATCCCGCCCCGCTCTCCCAACCACAACGCCGTGTGCGAACGCTTCCAAGGCACCGCCCGTGCAGGAGTTCCAGCGCCCCGCCTTCCATCGCCAGCGCTTTGACCGTCTCGCCAAGCTGGCCGGTCACTTCCAGGGCTGGATTGGTCGCTACAACACCCACCGACGCAACCACGGCGACTTCATGCGCGGCCGCAGGCCCGAGACCGTGCTCAACTACCCACCATCCCACGGGGCCGATCAAGCAGGCGAGCCAGGCGCTGCCACGTGGTCGTGTTCGGAACCATGTCCCACAAGGACCCTTCATGAGACAGCCCGGTCAAAGCGGTGCGTGGGCTCTACGTGCCGGCTGTCGAAGCATGCCGACCGCCACGAACCACGTTCACAACCACAGCCCTCGAAGTCGTCGCTCACCGGCGGCCCTTTTCATGTCCGACCCCACGTTTCGGTGTCACACCTTCTGCTGCATATGATCCGCCCGTGGCGAGAGCGGGCGAGTCGGCGGGCAGGGAGTACGACCGGCGGCGGCGGAAGGACCGTGAGACTCGACGCCGCAACTTCAAACGGTCCCTGATCCTCTTCCTGCTCACCCCGTTCGCCGTCTTCTACGTCGTGCAAGGGATTGCGCTGGCCGCCAACCAGTGGCTCTTGTCCACGATGTTCAGGCAGTTCGGCGCCGAGGGGCCCCAAGAGGTGGTCGACGCAAGGACGGCGAAGTCGCTCGGCATCATGTTGGCCGGCGTCGCCACGCTGCGGATGGGCATCAATTTATGGGGTGCTCGCGCGACGACTGAGTCGTGGAGAAAGGGGCAGGAGGGCGAGGTAAGAACGGGCAGGGCGCTCGAAACCCTTCCTCAGGGCTACATCGTTCTCCACGACCTTCGCATGCCCGGTAGCCGGGCCAACATCGACCATGTGGTGATCGGTCCAACCGGCGTGTTTGCCGTCGAGACCAAGAACTACTCGTCCGACGTGATCGTCCGCCGAGGCGCCGCGAGGCGCGCCGGACGCTCGATGGACAAGGTGGTGGAGCAGGTGAGGCGCCAGGCGGAGGCACTCACGACGGTCTTGGGTTGTGGTGTGCACCCAGTCGTGTGCGTCCAGGGTGCTGTCGTTCGGGTCGAGGGCTGGTTCTCCAAGCCGGTCGTCGACGGGGTCCGGTTCTGCTCCGGGCGCCGGCTTGTCGGAGTCATCACTGGTGGGAACCGCGAGCTTCGAGGCGACGAAATGGGCCAACTCGCAACCCTGGCAGAACAGCGGCTCGGCCGGGCAGCACCAACGACCTCGACGGCCAGCGAGCATCAGACGTGTAGGTGTGGCGGCGAGATGGTGCTTCGCCACCGCAAGGCGGACGGGTCACCGTTCTGGGGTTGCTCTCGTTACCCATCGTGTCGTAGCACCCGTGCGGTGTGACGGCTCTGTTCGACGGCAAGAGATCTAGCCCTTGCATCAGCCACTCTCGCAGCCGACGCCGTCGTCATCTCCATCGAGGCCGTGCGGATCGGGGTGCTCGATTACACGGAACCGACGATCCGCAATGCTCCCGCAATTGAGGTTGGGCGGTGGAGAGGGAAGGCATGGCTGTCGGCCCGCACGAGCATTGGTCACGATTCGCGAGCGGTGTCATCGTGTCGGGGTCCGCCGGCGGTCCGCCAACTCGGGGTGGTGGTGCCCGCCGGCAAACGGGTGATGACGCACGGCGGCGGCAGCGCACCTGGCGGAGCTTCGACACCTCCCACCCGGGACCGCCACCGCACTTCAAAGAGATCTGGGACAACCTCACGACGGCTTCGTGCTTCCGGACTATGACGCGTCGTATAACTTCTTCCTCATCAGCCACACTAGCAACAACACGATGACCGTCATCGCACGGCTGCGAGACTGGGAGGTGCTCCGCTGGCGGGGCCGGGCTCTGCAGAGGCGAACCGAGCGGTGAACCCGCGGCGGTGCTCGATCTGGGCCCTGCCGGTGGCGGTGGTGACCATCGGCGTACTCCTGGTCGGCGTGTTGCCCACCCGCACCTTCCTGGCCCAGCAAGCGTCGGTGCACGCCCTCGAGGAGCAGCTGACCGTGCTGCACAAGGACATCGGGCGCCTCGAGGAGCGGGTCCAGCAACTCAACGACCCCGCCGAGATCGAGCAGATCATCTGCGAGAAGTACTTCTGGCTCCTTCCGGCCGAGGAGGCCTGCCCCATGCTTCCTCCTGCCACGCCTCCGCCTGCCCTCCCGGCGCTCGGCACCCGGTTGGCAGAGCCGAACGAGGGCCGCAACCCGTTGGAGAAGGCCTGGGACTGGTTGGCCCAGCGGTTCTGACCTCGAAGCAGGCCGGCAGGTTGGGGGTCGTATGCCCCCCTACAATCCACAGGTTTTTCCCCTGGTTATCCATAGCCACATCTGCTTAGGTTCCAGAGCGGCGGCGTCCAGGGCGGGTGGAGGGAGAAACGTGACAGCTGGCTCACGATCGGAGCGCTTCGACGACGGATACGGCATGGCATCGTCTGCGCTGCAGGCGGCGTCGGTCTCAGACCCAGCCGCCGAACTGTGGGCGACCGTCTTAGCTCGGTTGCCCCGCGGCCACGATCGGACCTTCTCGGCAACGCTGGCGGCGGTGCAGCCGGTCGGGCTTGACCACGGAGTCCTCCGCCTGTCCGTGCCTAGTGCCTTCCACCGCGAGCGGCTGTCTAGCCGTTATCTCGATGGCATCAATGAGGCCGTTGGGAACCTACTGCCCGGGACGCGAGTTCAAATTGTGGTCGAGCAGGAGGCCCCGGCGCATGGTCCCGACCAACTGAGGCTTGAACTCGACGAGCGGGGGGACAGCAAAGCGAGCCGCTCCGAAAAGACGCTCAACCCACGGTTCCGCTTCGAGACTTTCGTCGTGGGCGAGTCCAACCGGCTACCGCACGCAGCGGCGCTGTCCCTCGCAGAGAACACCGAAACGGAGTACAACCCGCTGTTCATCTACGGCGAGCCGGGAAACGGCAAGACACATCTCCTGCACGCCATCGCCCATTACGTCCAAGCTCACAGTCCCCACCTTGAGATCCGCTATGTCACCAGCGAGCAATTCACGGGCGAGTTCATCGAGGGCGTCAAACGTAAGCAGCTCGACGGGTTCAAGCGCCGATACCGAAGCTGCTCGGTCCTGCTAGTCGACGACATCCAGTTCCTCGAGGGCAAGGAGGCCACCCTGATCCAGTTCTTCCATACGTTCAACGAGGTCATCGCTGCCGGAGGGCGGGTCGTGTTGGCGGCCGACCGTCACCCGAGGGAGATCGCGTTGCCGGAACGGCTGCGGAGCCGCTTCATCAGTGGCCTGGTCGCGAATCTCGATGCTCCAGGGCCCGAGACTCGGGTCGCAATCCTCCGCAGGAAGTCGGAGTCGAAAGGGGTCGAGGTGCCCGAGGATGTCTTGGCCATGGTCGCCTCGGAAGTGACGAGGAACGTTCGGGAGCTCGAGGGTGCCCTCAACCGGGTGGTTGCGGATGCCAGCCTCGACAAACGGCCCGTCACCGTGGACGGGGCCCGCCGATCCGTCGAGGCCTTCCTCGGCAGCTCGGGCCAAGCCCTCACCCTGGACCACATCATCGAGAAAGCAGCGGAGGTGTTCGGCTTCAGCGTCGAGGACCTCCGTGGGCATAGCCGCAGACGGCCCCTCGTCGCTGCTCGACAAGCGGCGATGTACGTCTGCCGGGCGCTGACGGAAGAGAGCCTGCCGGCCATCGGTCGCAGCTTTGGAGGCCGAGACCACACGACGGTGCTGTACAGCGTGCGCAAAGTCGAAGAGCAGATGACCAAGCGCACAGCGGTCTACGACAAGGTGGTCGAGCTTATGAATCGGCTGGGCAGCCTGCGTTCGCGACTCCCTGGCGACGGGCGGATCTGAGCGTGCTTGCCCAAGATCCAACTCCGGTCCTGTCTGGACGCCTTCCGACGACCAAGCGGTCCTGACGTTCAAACGAGGTGATGCACTCCCACCCTCCGGCCGTCGCACGGGTC
>JALYGD010000272.1 GCA_030777265.1 Actinomycetota bacterium
GGGTCATTGAGGTCCAATGCCTGCTCGTTGAACAGCAGGTCCTGATGACCGACCCAGTAGCTGGAGATCGTGCCGACGTCACGCCAGTAGCCGGGGAGCCGGAACTCGACGCCGACCCCCGAGTTGACCAGCTGCGGCAGCAGGTCGTCGCCGAGATCCTCGAGGGCCCCGTTCTCGGCGTCGGCGGCGCGCTTGTCCGCGAGCTCGTCGAGAGTGTCCAGGAGTGCGGGCGGTCGGAACACGAAAACCTCGATCGTGACCAGGTCGGAGCTGGGCTCGTCGGGCTTGCGCACGTACGAAACGATGCGCCCGCTTCCGTCGGTCTCGAGTACTCCGAAGCGTGCCGCGTCCGAGCGCTCCACCCGTGTGGTCACCATCGTGACGTCCGCACTGGTCTCGAGGTGGCGGTCGATCACGTCTCGGTAGTCGAGCTTGTAAACGTGGTCGGAGCTCATCACCAGGACGACGTCGGGGGCGAACTCCCGGATGAAGCCGGAATTCTGGTGGACGGCATCGGCCGTGCCACGATGGAAGCGTCCCCCCTCGGAATGGAGGAAGGGGTGGAGGGTGATCAGCCCCCCGAAGGTGCGGTCGAGGTCCCACGGGCGGCCGTTGGCCAGGTGGTCGCTCAAAGAGAGCGGCCGATACTGCTCGACCACCCAGACGTCGGACAGGCCACTGTGCAGGCAGTTGCTGAGCGGGAAGTCGATGAGGCGGTACACCCCGGCGTACGGCATGGCAGGTTTCGCCCGGGGGTCGGTCAGGACGTCGAGTCGGGTGCCGGGACCGCCCGCGAGGATGAGCGTGAGGGGCTTGGGCTGCAGGCGAGCCATCATTGATCCTTCTGCGTGAGGTACCTGAAGTTGTACCCGTCCCCTGAACCGTTCGTTCCGCTTCGGCATGGCCCGAGGGGGCCGGGAAGGCGGCACCGGTAGCCGCCTATTTCAGGAGCCGCGACAGTCGGCGGTCTTTGAGTACGCGGCCATCGGTTTGACATGCCGGGCAGTAGGCGACCTCGTACGACTCGTAGGACACGCGCGCCAGGGGATCACCGCAGCGCGGGCAGGGTTGGCCGGCCCGGCCGTGGACGATCCAGTGGTCCCCGAGCTTGGTCGGCAGCCCGCCCCTGCGCCGCCGCTCGGCCGCCAACCCCCCGGTGAGGACGGCGTCGATGGCCTCGACCAGCCGCTCGCGAGCATTCACGTCGAGGGACGCGAGCGCAGCGAAGGGCGAGAGACCGGCCTGGTGGAGGATGTCGTCGGTGTAACCCCGTCCGATCCCGGCAACAGTCTGCTGGTCGCGAAGCATCGTGTGGAGCCGCCGTGTGTCCTGACCGCTGCGGATGAACGCCGCGAACCTCTCGTCGTGTGGTTCGGGCCCGAGCCTGGCGAGGGGTCCGTCGTCTGCCTGCGCCAGGACCCACCAGCCAGCCTTGCGTTCCGTGCCGTATTCGACCACGAGCAGAGCCGGGGCCTGGACGAAGCGCAGGCGCACGACCCCGCGGTTCGGTCGCGAGCTCTTTGGTGGATCCTCGACGGTCATACGCCCACCCTGGGACAGGTGGAGGAGCAAGCGCGGGCCCCGGGGGTGCGGGGGTGTCCCCCGCGGAGCCCGGGGGCGCGGGGGTGTCCCCCGCGGGGCGTCGAAGTCGACGACGAGGAACTTGCCCCGGCGACCGACCTGGAGGACCTGTCGGCCGACGATGTCGTCGGGCGTGGGCGTCACCGTCTTCAGGGCCGTGAACTGCAGGGGATCAGCTCCGGCGAAGGTCGAGCGGCCCACCACGGCGTCGAGACGCTCCGAGAGCGCCTGCATCTCGGGAAGTTCGGGCATGATGCCACGGTACCCGGCGGGGGCGAGGGGGATATCTTTTCCAGACCATGAAGCCGATTCACACCTTCACCGTGGTTCCCGCCCTCCCACCGGCGCTCGAGCCACTCCGGGAACTCGCGACGAACCTGCGCTGGGCCTGGGACCCCGACACGGTCGACCTCTTCCGACGGCTCGATCCCGAGCTCTGGGCGGAGACCGAGCGCAACCCCGTCCGCCTGCTCGGAAGCATCGAGCAGGCCAAGCTCGAGTCGGCCGCGGCCGACCACGGCTTTCTCGCTCACCTCGATCGCGCCACGCGGGCCTTGCGTGACTATCTCGCCGCTGCACACACCTGGTATCAGCAGCAGCACGCTCCCTCCGGCGGCGCGCCCCACGATCTCCTGGTGGCCTACTTCTCCGCTGAGTTCGGCATCACGGACTGCCTGTCGATCTTCGCCGGAGGCCTCGGAGTGCTCGGTGGCGACCACCTGAAGAGCGCAAGCGACCTCGGGGTCCCCCTCGTCGGCCTCGGACTGCTCTACCAGCAGGGCTACTTTCGGCAACGGCTCAACGACGCCGGCTGGCAGCAGGAGATAGCGGGGGAAAACGACTTCCACGCTCTGCCCCTCACGCTCGAGCGCGACCGAGACGGTGCGCCGGTCACGGTCGAGCTCGGCTTCCCCGAGGGACCGATCGTCGCGCAGGTATGGCGAGCTCAGGTGGGTCGCG
>JALYGD010000273.1 GCA_030777265.1 Actinomycetota bacterium
GCCGCCCGCGCCACGATCTCGGCGCTCGGCGCAGCGGTCTCCGAGCAGGTCGACCTCGACTCGGTGGTTGCCCTCGCCCGCTCGGCACCGCAGCTCGACGTCGAGCCGTGGTCGCCGCAGAACACACGGGCAGTCTGGGCGGGGGACACCCCCCCCCCCCCGGGGGACGAGGCTGCCCTTGCCCGTCCGGTCGTCGCGGTCGCCGGCGGTCCCGCCTTCACGTTCGTCTACACGGAACACCGGGAACTGCTGACCGCGGCCGGTGCTGATCTCGTCACGCTCGATCCCACCAGTGACGAGGCCCTGCCCGCTGGCACGGCGGCGCTCTACGTCGGCGGGGGTTTCCCCGAGGAGTACGCGCCCGAACTGGCCGCGAACGCACCGCTGAGGGCGGCTATCGCCGCCTTCCCGGGGCCAATCGTGGCCGAATGCGGAGGGATGCTCTACCTCTGCCGGAGCCTGGCGGGCCAGCCCATGTGCGGTCTGCTCGACGCCGACGCGACCTGGGGCGCACGCCTCACGCTCGCCTACCGGGCAGCGACCACGGCGTCCTCTTCCCCGCTCGGCCCACCCGGAACGGTGGTCCGAGCACACGAGTTCCACCGCACGACGGTGACGCCACGAGCCGGTCAACCGCCAGCCTGGCGTCTCGATGACGGCAGCTTCGAGGGGTTCGCCGAGCGACGGCTACATGCCAGCTATCTCCATTCGCACTGGGCGGCCGTTCCCCACCTGGCTGCCGTCCTCGTAACTGCCGCCGCCTCCCGCGTCCCGGGCAGGGCCGCAGGCCCGGGCGGGCGGGTCGAAATGGCGGCGACGTGAGCGGCGCTCTGCAGGAGCGACGCGAGACGGGCCGTCTTAGGTCCCCTGAGACGGCGACGGCGGTGGTCACGTGAGCGGTCGACTCGTTGGTGTCGGCGTCGGGCCCGGCGACCCCGACCTGCTGACCATCAAAGGCCTGGAGGCGCTGCGCCGAGCGGACATCGTGTTCGTTCCCGTCGCCCGGGGGGGCGGGTTGCATGAGGGTGAACTCGGCTATGCGGAGCGGGTCGTTCGCACCCACGTTCCACACGCCACCGCGATACGGCGACTCGAGTTCGACCTCGACCCGTCGAAGCGGGAGGCCGCCTGGAACGCCGCGGGTGGCGTGGTCGCTGCAGTCGTCGGTGAGGGAGATACCGCAGCCTTCGCGACCGTCGGCGACCCGAACGTCTACTCCACGTTCTCTCAGATCGCGCGGGTCGTCCGAGCCCTCGCCCCCGACACGACCATCGAGACCGTGCCGGGCATCACCGCGATGCAGGACCTCGCCGCTCGCTCCGGCACCACGTTGGTCGAGGGCGACGCCCAGTTGGCGCTCTTGCCCTTCACCGCCGGGGAGACCGCGCTCCGTGAGGCGCTCGACCGTTTCGAGACGGTCGTGTGCTACAAGGGAGGCCGCCGTCTTCCCGACGTGCTGAGGGTGGTCCGCGAAGCTGACCGTATCGACCGGCTCGTCTACGGCGCCGGCCTCGGCCTCCTCTCGGAGGAGATCCGCCGCGCCCCCTTCTTGCCGGCCGGCCCTGGCCCTTACCTGTCAACCATCATCGTGACCCCTCCATGAATCGCGTCGAGCGAGCTCCACTACCCGAGGTTGTCGGCCTGTTCGGCGGGCTTGGAGGCCCCCCGGCCATTGGCGGCAACGTCTACGTCGTCGGTGGCGGGCCCGGCGATCCCGGTCTGCTCACCTTGCGATCCGCCGTGCTCCTGTCGACCTGCGACGTCGTCGCCTACGACCGACTGGCCCCACGCGAAGCCCTGCACCTCGTTCCCGGCCGCGCGGAACGCGTCTGCGTCGGCAAGCGTTCGGGGGAATCTGGTGCGAGCCGTGCCGCCGTCCACGACCTGCTCATTTCACGCGCTCAGGCCGGCAAGGCGGTGGTACGGCTGAAGGGTGGCGACCCGTTCGTGTTCGGCCGGGGCGGCGAGGAAGTGTCCGCGTGCCACCGGGCGGGACTGCAGGTCGAGGTCGTCTCCGGCGTTACGGCCGCGGTGGCCGTGCCCGCCGCCGCAGGCATCCCCCTGACCCACCGCAACGTCTCAGCTGGGTTCGCGGTCGTTACCGGGCACGAGGACCCGAGCAAGGACGCGGGTCACCTCGACTGGGAGACCCTGGCTCGTTTCCCCGGCACGCTCGTGTTTCTCATGGGCCTGGAGAACATCGGCCGTATCGCCAACCGGCTCATCGCCTGTGGTCGCGACCCCACCACCCCCGTCGCCCTGGTGCGCTGGGGGACGATGTCGCGTCAGGAGACCGTGGACGGCACCCTCGCGAGCATCAGCGCCCGCGTAGAGCAGCGCGGATTCGGCCCACCTGCCGTCGCGATCGTCGGTGACGTCGTCCGCCTGCGCGCTGCCATCGCGTGGAGGGAACGCCTGCCGCTCCTCGGGCGTAGCGTGCTGATCCTGCGCACCCTCGAGCGGTCCTCCACGCTGGCCTCACGGGTACGCGCGCTCGGGGCTGAGGCGCTCGAGGCCCCGGTCATGCACACGCGGCCCGGCGACGAGGATGCCTTGGCAGCTGCCGTCGCCGACCTTGCCGCCGCCAGGGTGCAGGCGCTGGTGGTCTCATCGCCGCCGGCGGTTGTCGCTCTCGCCGACGCCCTCGTCAGCTCCGGCCACGACGCACGCGCACTTGCCGGCGTCCGTCTCCTCAGCGTCGGCTCGGGCGCCGCTCGCGCTCTGCACGATCGACTGGCCGTACGTCGTGACCTGTCCGCGCCCACCCTCCGCGACCTCGCTGAGGCCTTGGAGCCGGGTGAGGGCACCGTGGTCGTCTTCGCCCAGGATGGAGGCGACCGGGACTTCGCGTCCGCTGTCGCCGCCAAGGGCTACGAGCCCGTAGTCGTGACCGCGTACAGGACCCAGCGCGCGGAGCGGCTGCCGGACGAGATCACCCAGCGGCTTCGACGCGGTGAGATCGACCTCGTCGCGGTGGCCTCCTCGTCGAGCGCCCGCCACTTCGCCGCGCTCACCACCGACCTGCCCGGGCACGCCCGCGTCGTCTCGATCGGACCGAGCACGACTGCCGCGTGCCGCGAGGCCGGGCTCGAGGTCCACATCGAGGCCCACCCCCACGACTACGACGGCCTCGTCGACGCGCTCATCAGCGAGGCCGCACCCGTCAGGCGGGCCGCGTCCGTCATGCGGACCGCGCCCGCCGGTCAGGCGACGGAGGGAGCTTTGTGAGGTGCTCCCCAGGAGCGGCGCGAGAGGAGCCGACTTGGGTTTCCCGAGACGGCGACGGTGATGGTCAGGTGAGCGGCGCTCCGCAGGAGCGGCGCGAGAGGAGCCGTCTTGGGTTTCCTAAGACGGCGACGGGGGTGGTCCTGTGAGCCGGCGAGGCAAGGTCTGGTTCGTCGGCGCCGGACCCGGAGCAGCGGACCTCATAACTCTGCGCGGCGCCCGGGTAATCAGAGAGGCGGACGTCGTCATCTGGGCCGCGAGCCTGGTACACCCCGAGATCCTCAGCTGTGCCAGCCCTCGTGCCGAAGTCCTCGACTCCTCCCGCCTCACGCTCGAGCAGGTCCTCGCGCGCTACGTCGACGCCGGCGAGCGGAACGAGAGGGTCGCCCGCGTCCACTCTGGTGATCCAAGCCTGTACGGAGCGATCCAAGAGCAGATCGACGCCCTTGAGAAACTTGGCCTCGACTGGGAGATCGTCCCAGGAGTGTCATCGCTCGGAGCCGCCGCGGCTGCGCTGGGCCGGGAGCTCACCATCCCAGAGGTCGCCCAGTCGCTCATCATCACCCGCCTGGCGACCGCGACGCCGATGCCGCCCGGCGAGCAGGTGCGCTCATTCGCCCGTCATGGCACCACGATGGCTCTGTTCCTCTCGGCGTCGCGTCCGAGAAGGCTCCAGGACGAGCTCCTGGCCGGGGGGTACCCGCCCGACACACCCTGCGCAGTGGTTTACCGGGCGTCCTGGCCCGACCAGAGGCTGCTGCGTTGTCCTCTCTCCGTGCTCGCGGCGGCCATCCGCGCCGCCCGGCTCAACCAGCACGCACTGGTCCTCGTCGGGCCGGCGCTTGCCGGCGGCGCCACCCGCAGCCAGCTCTATTCCCCCAACTTCAGCCACCAACATCGACAGGCGGAGGTGGCGCCGTGACTCGCACCAGCGGCGTGCACGGGCAAGCGGAACTGTGGGAACCGGACCTGCCGCGGACGGCGAAGGTACGCACCGGGCCGATGCGGACCGGCTGGACGACCGGGACGTGCGCCGCGGCTGCTGCGAAGGCGGCGGTCGCCGCGCTCGTCAGCAGCGAGCCGCAAGGCGAGGTCGACGTACCCCTCCCGACAGGGCGGCGCGTGACCTTCCCCGTCCTGCGCTGCGAACCCGTGCGCCCGCGCCTGGGCACGAGCAGATCACCGGACGCGCCTTGTGACGATGGGCGTTGGGAAGCGGTGGTCGTCAAGGACGCGGGCGACGACCCGGACTGCACGAACGGCGCCGAGTTGACCGCGACGGTGCGCTGGACGGCGGAGCCCGGCGTCCACCTGGCGCGGGGCCCGGGTGTGGGCGTCGCCACGAAGCCCGGCCTCGGGCTCGAGATCGGAGCCCCCGCCATCAATCCCGTCCCGCGCCGCATGATCAGCCAGGCCATCAGCGAGGTCCTCTCCCTCGAAGCATTCGGCGTCGAGGTCACGATCAGTGTGCCGCGCGGCGAGCACATGGCGAAGAAGACCACGAACCGCCGCCTCGGCATCCTCGGGGGCATTTCGATCCTCGGCACGAGCGGAATCGTGCGGCCCTTCTCGACTGCGTCGTGGCGGGCCTCGGTGCTGCAGGCCGTCGACGTCATGGCAGCCCAAGGCGAGGAGACCTGCGTGCTGACAACCGGCGGGCGCACCGAGCGCGCCGCACGCCGCCTGCTGCCTGCCCTCCCTGAGGTCTGCTTCGTCGAGGTCGGCGACTTCTCTGGCGCCGCCATAGAACGGGCGGCTTCCCGCGGCCTGCGCGAGGTGCTGTTCGTGGGGATGATGGGCAAGCTCGCCAAGCTCGGTGCCGGAGTGATGATGACCCACTGGACCCGCTCGAAGGTCGACACGGGCTACCTCGGCGAGGTCACGCTCCGCGCGGGCGGCGACGCGGAACTCGTCGCTGCGGTGATGGCCGCGAACACGGCGCGTCACGCCTACGAGCTGTGGACGGAAGCCGGCCTGGTCACGAAGGCGGCCGGGCTGCTCTGCACCGACGTGGCCCGAAACCTCGCCCGGCGGGCGGAGGAACGGCTCGAGGCCGACGCCGTCCTCGTCGATTTCGATTCGCTCGAGCCGGTCGCGGCGAGCTCAGGATTCGAGGGGAGGCCTCGTTGAGCCCACCCGGTATCACCGTCGTGGGAGTCGGTGCGGAGGGCCTTGTTCCGGCCGGACGGCAGGCTCTCGCCGAAGCCGTCCTCGTTGCCGCCGGCCAGCGCCACCTCGACGCCTACCGTGACCACGTCCCGGACGGCGCCTCCACGGTCGTGCTCGGCGGTGACCTTGAGCCTGCTCTCGACGCCATCGAAGCGGCGAGCGGACCCGTTGCCGTGATCGCCTCGGGCGATCCGGGCTTCTTCGGCATCGTCCGGACCCTGACCACGCGGGTCGACCGTCGCCGCCTCCGCGTCCTGCCCGCCGTCTCGTCCGTCGCCGCGGCCTTCGCCGCCGCCGGCGTGCCCTGGGACGACGCGATCGTCGTGAGCGCTCACGGTCGCGACCCCGCCAGCGCCGTCCACGCCTGCCTCGCCCACAGCAAGGTCGCCGTGCTCACCGCCCCCGGGTTCGGACCCGTCGAACTCGCCCGGGCGCTGCGTCGCGCCGGCTGCGACGAGCGGACCGTCCTCGTGGCCGAACGCCTGGGCGAGCCCGACGCGCGTATCGTCGAGGCCGACCTCGAGGGCATCGCCACCGGCGTCTTTCCCGGCCCGAACGTCGTCGTCGTCCTCGACGAGCGAGCCGCACCCCCGCCGAGGGGAGTGTGCTTTCCCCGCCGTCATGTCCCCGAGCACTGGGCCCTGGACCCTGCGGCGTTCGCCCACCAGGAGGGCATGGTCTCGAAGCCCGAGGTGCGAGCGCTCGCCCTCGCCGCGCTGGGTCCCGGCGTGGGCGACCTCGTCTGGGACGTGGGGGCGGGCAGCGGCGCGGTCGCCGTCGAGTGCGCCCGCTTCGGCGCCGCTGTCGTCGCTGTCGAGCGCGACGCCGACGCCTGTGCGCTCGTCGCCCACAACGCCGCCGCCCACGACGTTGCCATCCGGGTCATTCGCGGCACCGCTCCCGCTGCGCTCGGCGGCCTGCCCGATCCCGACGCCACCTTCGTGGGGGGCGGAGGGCGGGACCTCCCAGCGATCCTCGTTGAGGTCCTGGCGCGCACCTCCCGGGCGGTTGCTGTCGCCCTCGCCACTGTCGAAAGGGTGGCCCCGACCCTCGCTGCCTTCAAAAGCGGGGGCTGGGACCCCTCGGCCCGGATGCTGTACGTCGCCGATCTCGCTCCTCTCCCAGGCGGCCATCGGCTCGCGGCTCGCAATCCGGTCTTTCTCGTCGCAGGGAGACGCTTGGGAAACGGGAGCGGTCTTGCCTTGTCCGGGGAAGGGCCGGAGGCCCGGCGGGTGGGGAGATACAAGACCGCAACGGAGGCGGGCGGGACGGGTCAGGCGACCGGCCAGACGGAGAGGGGGAACCTGTTGGAAGTGCGGGAGGGTGTCTCGTGACCCGCATAGGGTTGGCCGCTGCCACCGCCGCCGGACGGCGCCTCGCCGCCGACCTTGCCGGCCACCTCGATGGCCATGTCCACGCCGGGTCAGCCAGGGAAGCCATTGCCGCCGCATGGCGACAGGCCGACCAGCTCATCCTGGTCATGGCGACGGGCGCAGCTGTCCGCCTCCTCGCCCAGCACCTCAGCGACAAGGGCAGTGATCCCGGCGTGGTCTGCGTCGACGATGCCGGTCGCTTCGCGATCGCGCTGGCCGGAGGGCACGAGCGGGGCGCGAATGCGCTGGCCGAGCGGGTCGCCGTCCACCTCGGCGCCACCCCTGTCATCACGACGGCCTCCGAAGCGCTCGACACGCCGTCGCTGAGCGGGCTCGGGTCCGCCTTCGGTATGCGCGTAGACCCGGGGAGCGATCTCGCCGCGGTCGGCGGGGCACTCGTCTCCGGGCGGCGCGTTCACCTCCTACGGGAGCGGAATTGGCCGCTTGGGCCCGTGCCTGACGTCGTCGAGGTTGACGAACCGGTGCCGCCGCTGCTCTGGGTGACGGAAAGGGTCGTCGAGCCGCCGCGCCCCGCAGTCATCTACCGGCCCCCCACCCTCGTTGTGGGCGTGGGCGCGAGCCGCGGCGTCGCCGCCCAGGAGGTGGGCGGCCTCGTCGACAGGGCCCTGGCCGATGCCGGCCTGTCGCCCTGGTCGGTCGCCTGCCTCGCCACCGTTGACCTCAAGGGCGACGAGGAGGGGATCGTCGCAACCGCAGCTGCTCGAGGTTGGCCGCTGCGTACCCTCTCCGTCGAGCAACTCGCGGGCGTGGCGGTGCCGAACCCCTCGGCGGTCGTCGCGGCCGCGGTCGGCACGCCCAGCGTCGCCGAAGCCGCGGCGCTGCATCTCGGCGGGGAGCTCCTCGTCGAGAAGCGCCGCGGTTCCATGGCCACGGTCGCCATCGCCCGCCGCCCCCCCCAGGGCCACCTCGCGCTCGTCTCGCTGGGGCCGGGCGCTCCAGACCTCGTACCACCGCGTGCCCGAGCCGCCCTCGCTCGTGCCGAGATCGTTGTCGGCTACCGTCGCTACGTCGAGCTCGCCCGACCCCACCTGGCGCGCGGCACCAGGGTAGAGACCTTCCCGTTGGGCGACGAGGTGGCGCGGGCGCATCGCGCCCTCGAACTCACACGGTCCGGGCATGCCGTCGCCGTCGTCTCGAGCGGCGACGTCGGCGTGTACGCGATGGCGTCGCCGACGCTCGAGCGGGCAGACGCGCACATCGAGGTGGAGGTCATCCCGGGCGTCACCGCGGCACTCGCTGCCGCTGCCCTGCTCGGGTCGCCACTCGGCCACGACCACTGCGCGATCTCGCTCTCCGACCTCCTCACCCCCTGGGAGGTCGTACGACGTCGGGTCGCGGCGGCGGCCCACGGTGACTTCGTGGTGGCTTTCTACAACCCCCGCAGCAGCGACCGCGTGTGGCAACTCGACGAAGCCCGCCGCATCCTCCTCGGCCATCGCCAGCCCGGCACTCCAGCCGGGGTCGTGCACAACGCCTTCCGCCCGGGCCAGCGGGTCCATGTGACCACCCTCGCTGAGCTCGACGTGGAGGACGTCGACATGACGACGGTCGTGCTCGTGGGCAACTCACAGACCCGCCTCGTCGCTGGTCGCATGGTGACCCCCCGGGGGTACATGTGAGCACCGCGCCCTACATGGTCACCAGCGCGTGCACCGCCTGCGGAGGCTGCCTGCGCACCTGCCCGGAACACTCCATACGTCCTGCCGCCTCCGGCTCGCCAGTCCCCCTCGTCGTGCTCGACACCTGCACCGGGTGTGGCGAGTGCGTCGAGATCTGCCCGGTCGAGGCCTGCGTGGAGGTGCCCCTACTGTGAGCGGAGCTCTGCAGGAGCGGCCCGAGAGGAGCCGTCTTGGGTCTCCTAAGACGGCGACGGGGGTGGTCGCGTGAGCGGAGCTCTGCAGGAGCGACGCGAGAGGAGCCGTCTTGGGTCTCCTAAGACGGCGACGGAGGTAGCCGTGTGAGCCACCGCATCCACCCCATCGAGGCGGAAAGCTACGCGATCGTCCGCAGCCTGCTCGACCTGTCACATCTGTGTCCGCTCAGTCGCTCGGTCGTCGAGCGCGTGGTGCATGCGAGCGCCGACCTCGGCTACGCGGACGACCTCGTCCTCGACGAGGAGGCCCTCGCCCGGGGACAGACGGCCCTGAGGGACGGGGTTCCTATCGTCGCCGACGTCGCCATGGTCGGCAGTGGGATCACGAGACGCCAGGCACGCAGCTTCGTCTCGGACCCCCGCGCTGTCCGTCTCGCCGCTGAGGAGGGACGGACCCGCAGCGCCGCGGCCGTCGAGGTCGCCCGCGGCGAGGTGGGCCCCGGCGCGATCTGGGTCGTGGGCTGCGCCCCGACCGCCCTCGTCGCCCTGCTCGAGGTGGACGCCGATCCTGCCTTTGTCGTCGGCCTGCCAGTCGGGTTCGTCGGCGCGGTCGAGGCGAAGGCGGCGCTGCGCGCCTCAGGTCTGCCGGCCGTGTCGAACCTCGGCCCGAAAGGTGGCTCCGCGGTGGCGGCCGCGGCGCTCAACGCGCTGATCCCCGCCGACGGGGACCCAGCATGAACGCTCGCCGTGACGCACTCCTCGTGGCCGGACACGGCTCCCGCGACCACGACGGGGTCGCCGAGTGTGGCGCTCTCGTCAACCACCTCCGGACGCTGCGTCCAGGTCTGCCCGTCAGGCTCGGTTTCATCGAGCTCGCACCTCCCCCGATCCACGACGCGGTCGTCGGGCTCGTCGCAGGCGGCGCGACCAGCATCACGGTCGTCCCGCTCGTGCTGCTCGGAGCCGGGCATGCGAAGACCGACGTACCAGCTGCCATCCAGCGCCTACGCCGCACCCACTCGGAGGTCACCTTCCGCTACGCCGCACCACTCGGCGTCCACCCCGACCTCCTCACCATCGTCGACGAACGACTCGACGCGGTCGTCCCATCCTCGGCACGCCGCGATACTGCGGTCCTGCTTGTCGGACGGGGGTCTTCGGACCCTGACGCCAACGCCGACCTCGCGAAGGTCGCGCGCCTGATATGGGAAGGCCGTGGCCACCTCGCGGTCGAATTCGCCTTCGTCGGCGTCACGAGCCCGCGAGTCGAGGCTGGCCTCGAGCGCTGCCGCCGCCTCGGCGCAAGCCGCATCGCGGTCGTGCCCTACTTCCTGTTCACTGGCGTGCTCCTGCGCCGCATCCAGGCCCAAGCCGACGCCTTCGCCGCTGCCAATCCAGACCTCGAGGTCATCGTCACCAGCCACCTTGGCGCCGACCGCCGTATCGCGAAGCTCGTGCTCGGGCGCTTCGACGAGGCCCGCGCGGGCCATGTCCAACCGAACTGCGACCTCTGCCACTACCGCGTGCCGATGCCTTTCTTCTTTATATTAATCTGTTCACCGCAAACAC
>JALYGD010000274.1 GCA_030777265.1 Actinomycetota bacterium
GCGGCCCACTTCGTCGAGGGCGACCTCGGCGGACCGGTCGTAGTCGAGCTCCCCGAGCTCAGAGGCGAGGGCCATGTTCCTCAGCATCGAGCGACCGACGAACACCGGCCGGCGCCCAACCGCCTTCGTGGCGTCGAGTACCTGTTGGACACGGTGGACGTGGGAGGCGAACGAGGCCACGACGATAAGTCCCTGGGCCCCCTCGAACGCGGCCTGCAGCGCCGGGCCGACGGTGCGCTCGGTAGGGATGTGACCGGGATGGTCGGCGTTCGTCGAGTCGGCGAGCAGGAGCGTGACCCCCTCGTCACCGAGCCGCGAGAGGCGGGCCAGGTCAGTGACCCGGCCGTCGATAGGCGTCTGGTCGAGTTTGAAGTCGCCGGTGTGGAGGATGAGACCGTGGGGCGTGCGCAAGGCGAGCGCGCAGCAGTCAGGGATGGAATGAGCCATCTGGATGATCTCGACCCGAAACGGCCCCTCCCTCACGACATCGCCGGCGGCGACTTCGACGAGCTTCACTTCAGCGAACTCCGGCCACTCCTCGAGCTTCGCGCGCACGAACGCGAGCGTGAGACGGGTGCCATAGACCGTGGCGTTGGGGAAGTCGGCGAGAAAGTAGGGCAGGGCGCCGATGTGGTCCTCGTGGCCGTGCGTGAGGAAGACGACGATCACCTGGTCAGCGCGCGCTCGCAGCTCCGCCCAGTCGGGCAGGATGAGGTCGATGCCGGGATGGTCGTCGCTCGGGAAGGTTACGCCGGTATCCACGACGGCGATCTTGCCGTCGACTTCGATGGCAGCCATGTTGCGGCCGATCTCGCCGAGGCCCCCAAAGAAGGACACGACGACCGGGGGGCTCGGCACAACAACCTCCTATCCGTATCACCCCGCCCGCCCGGGCCTTCGGCCCTTCCCCGGGGCGCTACCGCTCTCACCACTCGATCCGCTTGGGCGGGGTCGGGCTCGCCGCCCTGAACGCTGTTCAGCGGGGGATGCCGGCGTGGTCGAGAGCGGCGCGCAATGCCCGAAGCGTCTCCCCGTCGGCGTTGACAAGCGGTGGACGGACCGGACCGGCTGGCAGCCCCAGATCGTTGAGGATGGCCTTGACAGGGGCGGGGCTCGGCTCGAGGAACAACGCTCGGAACAGCGGCAGCAGTCGGACGTGGATCTCGCGGGCCTTGACCGGGTCGCTCTCGAACGAGCGGGCCAGGTCGGCGAGTTCGGGTCCGGCGACATGCGCCGCCACGCTCACGAAACCGGCGGCACCGACCGCGAGCATCGGCAGGTTCAGCTCGTCGGCGCCGCAGTAGACCACGAACTCGTTGGGCGCCTGGGCGAGGAGCTCCGCTGTCTTGGCAAGGTCGCCGGCCGAGTCCTTCACCCCGACGATGTTCGGGACCTCGGCGAGGTCGAGCAGCGTGCCGAGGGTAAGCTCCCGAGCGGTGCGGCCGGGAATGTCGTAGAGCAGGACCGGTAGGTCGGTGCTGCCAGCCACCGCTCGAAAGTGCTCTCGCAACCCCCGTTGGCTCGGCTTGTTGTAGTAAGGCGTGACGACGAGCACGGCATTCGCGCCAGCCTTCGTCGCTCTCTCGGTCATCCGGCACGCCTTCGCCGTATCGTTCGAACCGGTGCCCACCAGGACCTTCGCCCGGTCTCCGCAAGCGCTGCGAACCGCAGCGAGCAGTTCGAGCTGTTCGCCCGCTTGTAGGGTCGGGCTCTCGCCCGTGGTTCCGCACACGAGGACGGTGTCGGTGCCGTGTTCGACGAGATGGCTCGCAAGCCGGCCTGCGCCCTCGAGGTCAAGCGTCCCGTCGCTTCGGAAAGGCGTCGCCATTGCAGTCACGACGCGGCCGAGCAGGGGGGAGTGCGGCGGCATAGGGCTCCTCGCTCAGCGACCGGGCCCCATCTTAAGCCACAGGTGCCGAAAGCGGGTCCGACGTGAGCGGCGCTCCGTAGGAGGGACGCGAGAGGAGCCGTCTTAGGTCTCCTAAGACGGCGACGGGAGTGGTCAGGTGAGCGGCTCCGTAGGAGCGACGCGAGAGGAGCGTCTTAGGTCTCCTAAGACGGCGACGGAGGCAGCCTCTGGGTCGACGAAGGGGATCCTCGGGATCCTCCAGTAGACTGAAAGCGCGCTTCGGGATCACGACTTCGGGATCACGACCATGAGATCCACTCAGGAAGCAGCTGCACCGCCGAGATGGAGCGCGGCGCGGCGAGCTTCGGCGCGTCGCTCCGCCGCGAGGCGCTCGAGTTCGTTGCCCCGGTAATCGACGAAGCTCATGGCGTCGGCGACGAGTCGGTGTCCGGCCTGCTCTCGGATGAGCTCGTGCATTCGCTGGACGACCCGCCGATACGTCGGGTGTCCTTGGAGGCTCGAGCGCAGCTCGATCATGTGCATCGCGGAGCGGGCGTTCAACTGCAACTCGTAACGGACACGGTAGGCGAAGCAGACAGCATACTGTGCCTGCATCGGATGGTCGGGCAGCAGCCGCTCGTAGAGCTCAGCCGAACGGGCGAGTGCCTCGTCCCAATCGTCGGTGAAACCCGCCTCGGAGAGCTCCGGCGGAGTGTCGTAGCCGTGGCGGGTGGTGAGGTCCTGCCACTGTATGGTGAGCATGCGGTGGCGCTGGAGATCTCGGAAGGCCCCGTAGTCGCCGAGCACATCAAAGTGGTACCAGACGCGTTCGAACGCACGTCCGGGCCTGTGGCGACGGTTTCCGCGGTCGCCGACATAGGCGGCCACCACACGGCGCCTGTCCTCCGCCGGGAGGTCCGCCACGACCTGCCGGAGCTGCGTCTCCGGCAGCGTGACGGCAGGGTAGAGCATGCCGGTGACCAGCTCGATCTCCGCATCGGCAGGGTCGCGAGGCGACCAGTTGACGAGTGTGACTTCGGGAGCGAAAGCGGGGTCGACCTTCGCCACGAGCTCGTGGGCCAGATCACGGGTCGCCGCGCGGGTGGTCGCCAGGTAGTCACTCCAGACCCCTCCCCGGTCGCGACGGTCGACGCGGGTGAGGAATGACGGGATGACCTTGCGCAGCTCGACGAGCAGTCGAGCGCCGCAGTCCCGAGCTTCTGCCAGCTCACTCCCTTGTAACCTCAGCAGCAGCTGTTCGTACGCCTGGCCGCTGGCGAAGATGCCGACGTTGCTCGTGGTCGCCGCTGGCAGCAGGCCACGCAGCAGGTCGAGCGCTTTGGCTTTCGTGGCCCGCCGCCAGGCGCGCTCGCTCGTATCAGGATCGTGGGGGTAGGAGGCACGCACCGAATCCAGCACACGCGGCAGGAGCGCGGCATAACAGCCGAAGATGGCCTCGAGCGTCGCCAGATACGCGTCGGCGTGGGGACCTGCCAGCACGTCGGGATCGCGGTAGTAGCGGTAGCGTCCCTCCGGCTGGTCGTTGTAGGGCACATAGCGCGTGGACTGCTCGAGGTAGGCAGCCAGACGCCCCCACTCGAGTTGCTTGGTGAGCAGGTTGGAAGCCCCTTCGACCGCAACGTGAGCTCCTCCGAGCTGGGCGACGGAGTCGTCCCCGTACTCGCCGAGCACTCTCTCGTACAGAGCCTCGGCGCGCTCGAGCCCCACGGAACCGTCGGCCTCAGTAGCCGGCCGGGCTGAGTCAGGGGATGCGGGCGTGGCGGGGTCGAGGGCAGGAGCGAACTCGTCGAGGAAAAGACGGCGCAAGCTCTGCGACGATCGGGAGTACCGGGCGAACAACGCCCCCTTGACGACCTCCGGCAGGTTCCTGAGCGCGAAGACGTCACCGTCGATGTTCGTGACGTGCCGGGCGAGCACGGCGCGCTCTGAAGGGGAGAAGAGCTCAGTCACGGCACCCACCTGCCTCTATCGCCCTCTCGGGAGGAGCAGAGGTCCAAGGGATTGACTGCTCGGCACCATCTGGGCTGGACTCCTCGGGACTTGAACGTCCCGGCAGGTCACTGCCTGTCGTAGCTCCCGGTGAGCGGTCGTCAGTGGCGGGGCGCTTGTCGTCCGACGTCTCGGGCTGCGGTGACGGCACGAGGTCATCGAGTGCCGGATCGAAGTCGAAGGAGAGCTCTACCCCGAAACCGTGCTCGCTCGGTCGACTCGGATCGAGGCGGCGGGGCGTCTCCCCGGCCGCCCAGCGGAGGGCCGAGGCGTGACGCTCGTCGCTCGGAATCCCCGAAGCGATCATGAGGTCGTGCACCGCCCGCGTCTCGGGGGCCTTACCAGCCTTCGCGTATGCCCATAGCAGCTCACGGAAGCGGGGTTCGGTGATCGGCACCTCGGCTGCGACGAGCCGCTCGAGCAGAGCGCGGGCCTGGTCGAGGCGCCTCCGGCGGATGAGCGCCGAGATGACGTCGCCCCCGTAGGTGGCGGACGGCGGGGCATCCGCAGCGACGGCACGGTCAAGCACGTCGACGGCGTCGTCCAGCCGGCCGCCAGCCACGAGCGCGCTCAGCAGCAAGCCGAGATGGCGGGAGTCAAGCCCGCCGGAGGCCAGCAGGTGGTCGGCCAATCCGAGCGCTTCGTCAAATCGTTTCGCCCGCACGTACCCGGCGAGCAGGACCCGTCGGTTACGGGACTCGATCGTGACCCCGTTGCGCGCGAGGCGTTCGAACAGCGCCGCGGCCTCATCGAGGCGGCGGGCTCGGACCTGGGCGGTGAGCGCAGCCGTGATCTGGCCCGGCTGTGGCTGCATGCCGAGCACGAGCATCCACTCGAGTGCCCCCACAGCTCGCTCCACCGCCCGCCGCGAGATCGACAGGTCGAAGAGGTTCTGGAGGTTCTCCGTTGTGGGAACCTGGCCGGCATCGGCGATCTCCTCGGCGATGTCCCAGGCCGCCTCGAACTCACCTGCCGCGATAGCGGCGGTGAGCAGGGCGTTACGATGCAGGGTCGTGATGGGGAGTCCGAGGCCGACGAGACGGTCGCGCAGTTGGAGCGCATCCCGGTAGTGACCGGCGGCGGCGTAGGTGCGCAGGACCTCGCCGTATGCTCGCGCCGAAGGCACTGCTCCTACCGCGACCAACCGGTCGAGCAGGGTCCGGGCGCGATCGAGTTCACCTCTACGCAAGCAGAGCGCGATCACCGCGTCGGTGCGAGCGGAGTCGGGAACGAGCCCCGCCTCCAGCATGAACTCGACCACCTCGACCACAGGCTTCACGACGCCTTGCCGCAGGTAGGCTCCGAGGAGGGCAGCGTAATCGGTGGGACGGGCCGCCAATCCCGCGGCTGACAGCTGACTGAGAAGCTGCCGCGCGACCCGCAGTCGTCCCGCTGCCAGATAGACACCGACCAGGCTACGGGCCACCTCCGGACGCAGCCGCACGCCGTCCTCGGTCATGGCGTCCAGCGTCTCTGCCGCCGCCTCGAGATCACCGGTACGCGCATGCGCGAGCACCAGAGCGGCGTACTCATCGTCGCCTGGTCGTAAGCCCTCCACACGCATCGCCTGCAGCAGCTCGCGGGCCCCGGAAAGGTCATGCGCCGCGCCATAGGCGTCGAGGAGTATCGAGTAATGCTCGCGCCCCGGCCGCAGCCCGGACGCCCGCATGCGCTCCAAGACCGCTCTGGCACGGCTCGTGTCGCCAGCCGCAGCGAACTGGCGCATCGCGCGTGCGTGCGCATCCGTCCCGGCCGAGCCACTCGTACTCATCGGGTGACCTCGCTGTCGTCTCCGGGCGGTGTCTCACCGCCGAGCTGATCGGCCTCTCCCCGGGCCTCGAGCCCGAGCAGTCGCTCGAGGCCCACCATGAGGCCCCTATGGGCTGCGACCTCGCGTACGGCGAGGAGGACCCCCGGCATGAAGGCTGTGCGGTCTACTGCGTCATGGCGGATCGTCAGGGTCTGTCCCTGAGCCCCGAACAGAACCTCCTGGTGAGCTACGAGGCCGGGTAGGCGGACGGCGTGCACCCGGATGCCGCTCCTCTCGGCGCCGCGGCCATCCGTCTCACGCTTCGGTGCTGCGGCGGTCTCACGGTCGAAGGTCTGCCGGCGGGCGGCTGAGATGAGATCCGCTGTTCGTAGCGCTGTGCCACTCGGCGCGTCACGTTTCGCGTCGTGGTGTAGCTCGACGATCTCGACGTCGGGGAGATGACGGGCAGCCAGCTGAGCGAGGCTCATCATGAGTACTGCCCCGAGCGCGAAGTTCGGTGCGACGACCGCGTTCACCCCGTGCTTTCGGGACAGCTCGCGGAAACGATCAAGGTCGTG
>JALYGD010000275.1 GCA_030777265.1 Actinomycetota bacterium
TCGATCACGAGTGCGTCGACGGCCCCGCACTCGAGCGCCCGCTGGCGGACATCTTCCAATCCAGGAGCGGAGCCCCGCACGGCGGGGTCGGTGGCAGCGGCAGGGGACGACTCCTGTCCCACATCGATGGCAAGTGCGACGACTTCGAGCCCCTTGCGCTCGGCAAGCCAACGGATCGCCACCGACGTGTCGAGACCACCTGAGTAGGCCAGGACACAGCGTTCGGCCACTGCACGCTCCTTGTGTCGCGGTCGGAATGCCCGTAGTCACGTCAGTAGACGTCGGAAGCGGGAGGCCAACTCAGCGCCGGCGATCCCCTCTTCCGCGATGACGACGACGGTGTCGTCCCCGGCCATGGTGGCGAGCACGCCTGCCAGTCCGGCCTGATCGATGGCGCTCGCCACCGGCCCTGCCGCGGCTGGTGGCGTGTGCAACACGGCGAGGCCACCGCTCGCGTCGACCCGGAGCACGAACTGGCGCATGACGCCGACGAGGTGCTCGCGCACGTTGGGCTGCCTGGCCTCGGTGGGCAGTCGATAGACGAGAGCGCCGTCCGACCCCCGCACCTTCACGGCTCCGATCTCGTCCAGGTCCCGTGAGACGGTCGCCTGGGTCGTCGCGATGCCGGTGCCTGCGAGCAGTTCGCAGGCCTGGTCCTGGGAGCGCACCTCGTGGTCGCGGATGAGGTCGATGAGTACCCGCTGGCGCTCGGCCTTGTCCACCGTGCGGCTCATGAGCCGTGGTCTCCGAGGAGCATGCTGAGCAGCGCCTTCTGCGTGTGCAAGCGGTTCTCAGACTGTTCCAGCACCCGAGAGGCCGGGCCGTCTATGACCTCCTCCGTGACCTCCTGGCCGCGGTGGGCTGGCAGGCAATGCAGGAAGATCACGTCGGGGGCGGCCTGCGCCATGAGCTCGGCGCTCACCTGATAGCGAGCGAAACGCTGGCGGCGCTGCTCCTGCTCGGCTTCGTGCCCCATCGAGGCCCACACGTCCGTATAGACGACGTGGGCGCCCTGCACGGCCGCGACTGGGTCCTCGGTCGTGAGCACGTCGCCGCCGAGCTGGCGGGCAAGCTCGACAACTCCCCCGTCGGGTCCATAGCCGGGGGGGTGCCCGAGGCGCATCCTCATACCCATGAGTGCTGCAGCAAGCAGCAGCGAATGGGCGACGTTGTTGCCGTCACCTACGTACGCCAGCCTCGTGCCAGCCAGCTCGCCGCGCTGCTCGCGGATGGTCAGCAAGTCCGCCAATGCCTGACAGGGGTGCTCATGGTCGCTGAGAGCGTTGACAACCGGAACAGTCGCAGCCGCTGACAGCTCCACGAGGCGGTCGTGGGCGAAGGTGCGAACGACGAGGGCGTGGACGTAGCGGGAGAGCACTTCGGCAGTGTCCGCGACCGTCTCCCCGCGGCCGAGCTGGAGCTCCTGGGCCGCCAGCGGCAGAGGGTTGCCGCCGAGCTCGGCCACCGCGACGTGGAACGACACCCGGGTCCGCGTCGAGGGCTTCTCGAACACCAGCGCTATGGTGCGGCCCGCCAGCAGATCACTGCGCGCCACACCGCTTCTCCGTCGCTCACGCTTCAAGCCGTCGGCAAGGTCGAGGAGTGCCACGCAGCGGGCAGCATCGAGGTCAGCGACACTGAGGAAGTCCCCCACGTCCCGCTCCCTGCTTGCGTCGAACACGTCCGCCTCCGCTACGCCACCGGCCGTCCCGCCCGGTGCACATCGCCGACCGAGCGGAGTGCCTCCGCGATGACCGCGACGGCGAGCTCGATCTCTTCCTCGCTGACGGTCAGCGGTGGGGCGAGCCGCACGAGGTCGGGTCCGACCGCGTTACAGATGAGGGACCGTTCGCGGCAGGCAGCCTCAACCTCGATCGCCACTGCCGTGTCGAGCTCCACAGCGAGCAACAGCCCCCGCCCCCGTACCCCTGTGACGTGGGGCACATGCCCGACGAGATCTGCCAGTCGGGAGGCGAGCCTCTCCCCCGCTGCCTCGGCAGCCTTGACGAGCCCTTCCCGCTCAATCGTCTCGAGTACAGCGAGCGCGGCGGCGCAGGACAACGGGTTGCCACCGAACGTCGTGGCGTGATCGCCCGGCTGGAAGACCGCTGCGGCTCCCCCCCGGGCCACGCAGGCCCCGATCGGCAGGCCATTAGCCAGCGCCTTCGCGACAGTGACGACGTCAGGGACGACCGGCGTGTCCTGCCAGGCGAACCAGCTCCCGCTGCGGCCCAGCCCCGTCTGCACCTCGTCGATGACGAGCAGCGCCCCGTGGCGGTCGCAGGCCTCCCGGGCCGCGACGAGTACAGCGTCGGGTACCGGACGCACGCCCCCCTCGCCCTGGACCACTTCGAGGAGCACCGCGCAGGTACTTCCGCCCACCGCCGCATGCATCCCCTCGGCGCTGTCGTAGGCAACATGGTCGACGTAGCCGGCCAGCGGCGCGAAGGGCGTGTGCTTGGCGGTCTGGCCCGTCGCCTCGAGGGTCGCAAGCGTGCGGCCATGAAACGAACCCTCGAGCGTCACGACCCGGTACTTACCAGGATGCTGGGTGAGTCCGTGGCGACGGGCGAGCTTGATCGCGGCCTCGTTCGCCTCTGCGCCACTGTTGCAGAAGAAGGCTTTGCCGTCGCGCCAGCCGAGGACGCCGACGAGCCGCTCGGCGAGGGACACCGCTGGCTCGGTGAGAAAGAGGTTCGACGTGTGGGCAAGGGTGGCGACCTGCTTCGTGACCGCTGCGGACACCGCTGGGTGGGCGTGGCCGAGGGTGGTGACCCCGAGACCGCAGAGGAAATCGAGGTAGGCCCGCCCCTCGGCGTCGAAGAGGATGCTCCCCTGACCACGTACGAACGCGAGCGGTGGCAGCCGGTAGGTCGGAAGGATGTGCTGGGTCCAGCGAGCCTGGAGATCAGCGAGGTGAGCGGCGGCATCGGCCACGCCAGCTCCGCTTCGCTCCAGCAGCCCCCCGCCGCCCGAGGAGGTATCTGAGTCCACCGCCTGACGTGCCGGTCGCACCGGCCCCCGGGCCGCAGGGCCGGGCGGGTGGGCAGATACGGGACGGGCCGCAGGCCCGGGCGGGTGGGAGGTGAAAGACGGCGGCGAATCCGAGCGTGCGGACGCCCCCGTGATCATGGTTCCCACCCCCTCGTCGGTGAAGACCTCCAATAGGATCGCATGCAGCAGGCGGCCGTCGATGATGTGGGCCCGGGGAACACCATCTTTCAAGGCTGCCACGATCGAGGTGATCTTCGGACGCATTCCGGCTTCGACCTCGTCGGCGCTGAGCATCCCCTCGAGCTCGTCGAGTCCGACCTCGCTCAGCAGCGAAGCGTCGTCGCGCAGGTCGCGGTAGAGGCCCGCGACGTCGGTCAGGTAGACGAGCTTTGCTGCGCCGAGAGCGGCGGCGATGGCGCCGGCGGCAAGGTCAGCGTTGACGTTGCGGTCGATGCCGTCGCGGTCCCGCCCGACCGTAGCGACGACCGGCAGGAAGCCATCCGCCAGCAGACGTCCAACGAGGGTCGGATCGACCTCCTCGACCTCGCCCACCAGGCCGAGGTTCTCGCCAGCGGGGCCTTGCGCCGGCCGGACCGTGAGCAGCTTGGCGTCGGTCCCCGCCAGCCCGACCACCGGCGCCCCGGCTGCTTGGACCAGCCCCACGAGTTCGGGGTTGATCTGTCCCAGCAGGACCATGCGGACGACGTCCATGGTCGCCTCGTCGGTGACGCGCATCCCGCTCACGAAGGTGGTGCGCATTCCGAGTCGGCCGCACACCTCGTTGATCT
>JALYGD010000276.1 GCA_030777265.1 Actinomycetota bacterium
GTCACCGACGCGGCGACGGCGAAGCCGACCGGGACGACCGGCACATACGAATGGGTCCTCCCCGCGCAGACGAACCTTGACCGTCTCCGCCTCGACTGGACCGGCACCATCGGCGGCCTCGCACAGACGGTCACGACCTGGGCGGAGATCGTCGGCGGCGTCTACGTCACCCTCGCGGAGATCCGCGCTCAGCCAAACCTCTCGAACACCACGACGTTCACCTCAGCCGAGCTTGAGGCCGCACGTCGCTGGTTCGAGGACACCTTCGAACGGTACTGCGGCGAAGCCTTCGTCCCACGGTACGCCTCCGAGCTCGTCCGCGGACAGGGCGGGCCCCTGCTCCTCCTGAAGTGGCACTCGCCGCGCCTACTACGGGGTGTCCTCGAAGACGGCGCCGCGCAGACGGTGACCGACTGGGAACTCCTCCCCTATGGCGCACTCGAGCGGCCCAGCGGAGCGTTCGGAACCTCCCACTCGTATCGGATCCGGTACGAGCACGGCCGAGACGCCACGCCTGAGGACATACGGGAGGCCTGTCTGATCGCGGTCCGCTCCAAGTTGCTCACAGACCAGTCGGGCACCCGCTCAAGGGAGCTCAGTATCCGCAACGAATACGGAAACATAGCCATCTCCCAACCCTCGCCCCCCACGCCGTTCGGCGCTTCTGGCTTGAAGAGCCCTGGGCGACCATTCGGCATCCCCGAGGTTGACGAGGTCGCGAACGCCTACTGGCACTCGACTGTGGCGATCGGCTGATGCCAGCCGACATCGAGGCGGTAGCCCGCGGCGCCCTCTACGACCTGCTGGTCCCCGCGTTCGCCGCAGCACCCTACGCTGCCGCACCGATAACCGTCACCTACGGGCTTCCTCACACTCAGGGAGCGGAGCCTCAAGAGATTGTCTGCATGCTGGGCATAGAAGCGCCCAGTGAAGAGGCGGCCAGTCTAGGCAACTTGCAACGCGATGTCGTGTTCGACGTCATCGTCGCTGTCAAGGTCTACGACCCTGCCGGCACTGGTCGTAGCGTGGACGGACGCGCCTTTACGTTGGTAGGCACTGTGCGTAGCACAGTGAAGGCGAACATGTCCCTGAACGGCACGGTGATCTGGGCGCAGGCCACAGCGGCACGCACTGATGGTCCCCTGCCTGTGCAAGAGGGCTGGATCGTCATCGTTGAAGTTCCGATCCGGGTGAAGGCGAGGTACTCATGACGCTTGTCAACTACCGGGGCATGTTCGACCAGGTGGAGATCGGCGAGACGGGGCAGCTGGCCGCACGGAACCGTCCACTCGAAGTGCCAGACGATGTGGCCGACCGGCTGCTGCTCGCCGAAGACTGGGAGAGGGCCGACACCGGCCCCCTCGAGGGGCGCACCAAGGCTGAGCTGCTGGCCCGCGCCGACCAGCTGGGCATCGAGGGCCGGCACGCGATGAGCAAGGACGAACTGGTCGAGGCGGTCAGGGGGGCGTCCTAGGCGGAGTTCTTCGCAGCCTTTCGCGCCGCCTTCTTGGCGTCGTATTCGGCATAGGCAGCCTGATGGTTGGCCATCGCCTCGTCCCACGTCGGATCGTAGGCGAGCGCCTTCGCGAGTTTCCCCTCGGGGTTGACGACCGGCCTCATAGTCGGCTCTGAACCGGGGTCTTGGCCGATAGCCACCAGGTTCGCGTGGTGTGCGACCTCTCTGCGGTAGCGGTGCTCACGGTTCTTCTGGACCCCACCCGCGACGCCGACAACAAGGCCGACGACCGGCCCGACCGGTCCGAGGATGGCGGAGAGCATCCCACCACCGATGAGTCCAAGGACCGAGTAGCCGACTATCCGCAGCACTTCCGCGTTTCCTGTTGTCGTGTCTCTCACATTATCGGCGTATCAGGGCGCCATCTGGATGCGCCCCGTCCGCCCCCCGCATACTCACACCGACGTAGTTCCGTTTGGAAAGGATGAGCGGTGCCAGCTTCAGCTGTCGGACTCACAACCGCCCTCGGCGTCGCGAAGGAGACCACCTACGGGACACCGGTGGCTCCTAGCCGCTGGTACGAGATCACCGAGGAGGGCATCGAGCGGCAGCGTGAACTCGTCCAGTCGAATGGGCTTCGCTCGCAGACCCGTAACCTTCGGCGGGGCAGCCGCCGCGTCGAAACCCAACGGTGGGCCGAAGGCGGCGTAACCCTCGAGCTGCCCAACAAGGGGCTGGGACTCCTCCTCGAGAACCTGCTGGGCAAAACGGCCGTCATCACCCAGCCCGATGCGGTGGGGTTCCCCACCGTGTACTTGCACACCTACGAGCTGGGCAGCCCAGTCGGTAAGAGCCTGACCGTGCAGAAGCAGCTGCGCGACGCCGACAACGTCCTGGTCGACAAGCTGACGATGCACGGCGGGAAGATCGTCGATTGGACGTTCAGCGTCGCCACGGGCGAGATCGGCACCCTCGAAGCCTCCTTCGACTTCGAAGACATCGACAAGACGACTGCTGCTGGGGCGCCCACCTACCCCGACCCCATCAGCAACTTCCACTTCGGGCAGGCCTCCCTCTATAAGGCGGGGGCCAGCCTTGCCAAGGTGACCGAGGCCAGCGTCGAAGGGGCGAACAACCTCAAGACCGACAGCTTCTTCCTAGGCACCGGCGGGCTGAAGGGCGAGCCGTTCCCCAACGACTTCCCCGAGGTGTCGGGCAGCCTCACCGCCGAATTCGACAGCCTGGCCACCTACTACGACGCCTTCGCCGACGACACCGCCTTCGAGCTGCGCCTCGAGTTCGTGGGCGACAACATCGCCGGCACCTACGACTACTTCTTGAAGATCATCCTGCCCGAGTGCCACTTCACCGGTGGAACACCGGTAGTATCAGGACCTGACGTGGTAACCCCGGAGGTCCCCTTTGAAGCGGCCCATGACGGAACCAACCCTGGAGTCCGCATCCTCTACCAGACGACCGACAGCGCCGCGTGACCGACGGTGCTCCCGGGAAGGATGCGACGGAAGCCATTACGGACGAGGTCTGTGTTTTCCACATTGGCAGCGCGAATATCGAGCGTCTCAGCCCAGCGGGTGCTCGGTGACCGACTGTGAGCGTCGCCACTATGGGCGGGGGCTCTGTTCGTTGCACTACCAGCGGCAGTACCGTCTAGGGACGGTTCATCTGCAGTCGGATGAAGAGCGGTTCTGGTCGCAGGTAGAGAAGACCGACCGGTGTTACGTCTGGCAGGGGCCGCGCTCGTGGCACGGCTATGGACGTTTCGGAATTGGCGGTCGGCGCGTCTTGGCGCACCGGTATGCGTACGAGCTTGCCCACGGCCCTTTGGCCGAGGACGACATTCTCGACCACCTGTGCGACAACCCGCTCTGTGTGCGGGACGAGCATCTGGAGAAGACGGACCACAGGACGAACATCCGTCGCGGCAAGGGCGCGAGCGCCCACAACGCTCGGAAGACCCATTGCCCTCAGGGGCATGCTTACGACGAAGAGAACACGATCCATACGGGCACTGGTCGGCGTTGCCGAGCGTGTGAACGAGCCCGCGACCGAGCTCGTCGCCAGAAGCTACGAGCCCGCTGATGGCCCGCGGCGCGCGACGACGAGGTGGAGGTGGGGGCGTCAAGGCCGTCGAGTTCAGAGGCCTACGCCAGTTCCGATCTGAGCTGCGGAAGCTGGAGGGGTTCGACAAGAAGGCGATGGGAGAGGTCAACCGTCGGGTGGCCGAACTGGTAGCCGACGCGGCCAAGGCCAAGGCAGGCAGCGTGTCCCCGCAGGCACGGAAAGCCGCCGAATCGTTGACCGCCGGCCGGGCCCAGTCCCGTGCGTCGGTGCGCATCGGCGGGGCCCGCTACCCGTTCGCGTTGGGCGCCGAGTTCGGTTCGCACCGGTACGGCCAGTTCCCCCCGTGGAAGGGCAACCAGTGGTCGTTCTCCGGCCTTTCCTTCTCAGAGCATGACACCGGCTACTGGCTGCACCCAGCCATACGGGAGAACATGGACCGGATCGTCGACAAGTACGGCGACGAGCTGGACGAACTGGTGAAAGCAGCGTTCCCCCACTAGGAGGCGCACGTGGTACCCGACGTAGTCGTCGTGTTCGAATTGGACGGCGTCGAACACAAGCTGTCGTTCCAAGATCTGCCACTGTCGTGGTGGTCCGATGTGAAAGCCCAGGCCGGGTTCACTCCGAAGACGCTGATGCTGGCCCTGCGCGACGCCGACGTGGACGGCTACGTCGCCCTGATCTGGCTGGTGAAACGGCAGCAGCGTCCGGCTGTCACCTACGGGATGGTCTACGACAAGCTGACCGCCGCCGTCCAGTTGGAGTTCAAGGACGTCATCCGGGACGGTCGCAGCCTCTTTCGGGACGCCGACGAGGCCCTGGACGACGGCCCCCCTGCCGTGCCTGTAGGCGAGGAGGAGGACGACCCTCCTACGACCGCCGGCAGCTCGTAGACCTGGCGCCGGCCTTCGCACACTGGCTCGGGATCAGACCGTGGGAGCTGGGCCTGCTAACCGCAAGGGAAGCAGAAGCATGTTGCGTGTGGCTGCAAAAGCAGCTCGACACAGGAAAGGGCAAGCCATGAAGCCTGCGCTGGCTTGCCGAACAGGGGGTGGCCGAGTCGGCCCGTGAACGTCGTCTCGAGGTCGTAGTAGCCGGGGACGCGTCCGGGGCTAGCCGCGCGTTCGGTGAGGTAGCCCGCGACGCCGACCGTGCCGGCGGGGCCTTCGGGCGCATGGGCGGGCCGCTGGGGGCGGCCGGCCGGGGCATAGGCCTCGTGGGTGCCGCTGCCGCCGCTGCCGTCGTCGGCGTGGGCATGTTCGCCGTCAAGCTCGGGAAGGACGCCGTCCAAGCCGCCCAAGAGGCCGCCAAGGTCACAGCACAGACCGAGGCGGCCATCGCCTCGAGCGGCGGGGCCGCCGGCAGGACCGCCGAGCAGATCGGCGCACTAGCCGAAGAACTCAGCTACATGAGCGGCATCGAAGACGAGGCCATCCAGGCCGGCGAAAACATGCTCCTCACCTTCCACAACATCCAGGGGGTCAACTTCGACGACGCGACCCGCACGATGCTCGACATGTCCGTGGCCCTCGGCCAGGACACCACCCAGTCGGCTCTGCAGCTCGGCAAGGCCCTCAACGACCCGATCCGCGGGGTCACCGCCCTGCGGCGGGTGGGTGTCCAGTTCACCAAGCAGCAGGAAGATCAGATCAAGGCGATGGTCGAGGCCGGTGATGTTGCCGGCGCCCAGCAGCTCATCCTGGCCGAGTTGAACAAAGAGTTCGGGGGAAGTGCGAAGGCGGCTGGGGAGGCAGCCGGAGGGTGGCGGCGCCTGATCCTCGTGTGGGGCAACTTCCAGGAGCGGGTCGGCACGATGCTCCGCGACACGTTCGGCCCCCTCGGTGACGCCCTGGCCGACGTGGCCGGCAAGGCGTCGGGACCAGTATTCCAAGCCTTCGACCGGCTCAACGAGCACGTATTCCCCGCCATCGGCGACGCGATTGCCAACAAGGTCCGCCCCGCCCTCGAAGGGCTCGGAGAGGCCCTGTCGCGGGCGGCGGAAACGTTCAACGAGTTCGCCGACAATATTGGCAACGCGATACGTGCCGGTGACTGGGAGGGTGCCAAAGAGATCATCCGGGAGGCCCTACAGAAGTCCGCCGAAGATGCTATGGCTGAGGTGAACGTCCCGTGGAAGGACATGTTCGAAGAGGGCGGAGGCTGGGAGGGGGCGAAGGGGCGCGTCAAGGACCGGGTGTGGACCGTCGTCCGGGACGCCCTCGAAACGCTGCCCGAACATGCCGGGGAGATCGCCGGACTGCTCGGGGTGGCTCTCGGACAGGCCATCACCAACCCTGAGGTGTGGTCAGGTTTCGGATCGGGACTTATTGAAGGGCTGCTGGGAATCGACTTGGGTCCGGTGGGGGAGGCGCTGGGCAAGCCGATAGGCATCGCCGGAGGCGCCTCGATCGTCGCCGGCATCGGTTCGAAGCTGACCCCGGCCGCTTTCAGCACGATATTCAAGAAGGCTCTTGTCCCTGTCGCGCTGGTAGGCGCCTTCAAAGACTTCGTTGACGAGTCGAAGAACCTCTGGGCCCAGTTGAAGGAGACGTTCGGGGGGGGCGCCCAGCAGGCCGCCGAGGCTGGCGAGACACCCATGCGGGGCATGGGGGAACGTATCGCCGGCTTCTTCGCGGGCCTACCCGAACGGATAGGTGGCCTGTTCGAGGGGCTACCCGAACGGCTGGGGGGCGTGTTCAACAGCGTGGCCGGCACCATCGGAACCTTCTTCACCGAAACGATCCCCACCAAGTTCGAGGAGTTCCGGGTGTGGTGGGACCAGATCCCCACCAAGCTGGGGGACGCCCTCTACCGGTTCGCATTCGAGACCCTGCCCACTTGGGCCGGGAACGTCGTCCAATTCTTCACCCAGACGATCCCCGGGTGGGGGGAACAGTTCGGCCTTTGGGCCGCGCAGATGGTCGACAAGTTCGTCGCCTGGCTCGGCACCCTCCCCGAACGTGCCAGCACATGGCTCAGCGAAACATGGAACCGGTTCACAGCCTGGGCTGGGCAGATCATCGAACGGGCCGGTACCGCGGCCAGCGAGACAGTCACCCGATTCGTGGACTGGCTCGGGCAGCTCCCCGGACGGGCCGGCCGCTGGCTCAGCGAAACTTGGAATCGGATCGTCGAATGGGCCCGTGGAATCCCCGGTGAGGCCGGGCGAGGCGCCCAAGGTGCTGTGGACGCCGTCGTCGAATGGTTCCGTGGGCTCCCAGGCCGCATCCGTGAATGGCTGAACGAGGTTATTGGGAACGTCCGTAACTGGGCTGGGGAGCTCGGTCGGGCCATGCGCGACGCGGCCAGTAGAGCCTGGACCAACTTCAAGAACGCCCTGTCCAGCTCCCCCGAGACGAAGATCGAAGCGTGGCTGGCCGACATGGCCCACAACACGCGGGGCATCGTCGACGACATGCGACGCGAACTGGACCGGCTGGCCGACACGGCCGCTGCCAGCAGACCCGACCTCGGCGGGCTTCTGGGCGGCGTGACTAGGCTGGCCCGTGGAGGGCTGTCGATCGCCGGAGTGGCCGCGCGGGGTGCTGGCGGTGGCGATGTGCACCTGCATATGCCACCCGGGTTCATGATCGGCACGTCTCAGCAGTTCGCCCAAGAGGTGCAGCGGGCGCTACGCGAATACCAACGCACCAATGGGCGGCTGGTGCTGGCTAGCTGATGGCCTGGTATTGGGTCATCGAAGCTCAGCTCGATCCTGTCGATTCCACGCTGTGGGTCGACATCTCGAGCTGGGTGACGGCGATCGCGCTCACGCGAGGCCGTGCGGACGACCTGGAAACCGTCGAAGTGTCACAGCTGACCGTCGAGTTGGAGAACGACGACGGCAGGTTCACCCCTGAGAATGCGCTCGGCGCCTACTACCCGCGCGTAACGCTGAACCGTGGGGTGCGGGCCATAGTCGACATCAGCGGCACCCGGTACACGCGGTTCACCGGCCACGCCGTCGGCTGGTACCCCCGGTGGAACGGCAGCGACATAGGCAGGGTGCGACTCGAAGCGAACGACGCCTTCGAGCGGCTGTCGTCGTTCCAGCTGGACGACTACGCCACCCCTAACGTAATCCGGTCTATGAACCCGGACGGCTACTGGCCGCTCGGGCAGACAGGGCAGCTGAGCGACCTATCGGCGAACAACGTGCCAGCCGAGGTGGCCGGGGTTTACAAGAAGGGGGCCGACTGGATCCAGTATTCGCGGCTGACCGACGCTGGGCTGCCACAGTACTTCGGCCCTTCGCTGGGGGTAGGCGACCAGGGGGAGGGGCCGGGCACAAGCAGCGGCGCGGCCGGCGCCGCCTACGTAGCAGACTCGCCCGACTATGGGGTGAAAGACGGCTCGTTCTCGCTGCACTTCCGCCTCTGGGCCGACATGGACAACCCAGACCGGAACATCATCGGAATAGGTCGTGCCAACCCGGGCGCCACAGCATCGTCGAACCGTTTCACGTTCGCACGGTGGGCGATGTACGTCAACGGCTTCGGTGACCTCGCCTACCACGTCGGCAACGGCGACGGCACCTCCTCTGGCTGGGCCTTCTCGAACATGGCACCCAACCCAGACCTCGGCTACTCGATCGTCGCAGTCATCACGCCGACCCGGAACCGGTTCTGGATGAACGGGTCGCTGATGATAGATGGCACGGACGACAAGACGCCGCGGCTGCGCAACCAAGGCAACCTGTGGATGGGGGCCTTCGAACCGACCCACACGAACGACCAGTACGACACCAAGGGGTACGGGGGGCGCATCAGCGACGTCGCAATCTGGGGCCGCGACGCCTCGACCATATTCGGCTTCTCGGACCTGCTGGCGTCGTGGCGTGGCTGGGAAGGTGACACGCCGGGCAACCGCATGCGGCGCCTACTCGACCTTTCCGGGTGGCCGACCACCGAACGCACCCTGAAGGCGGGTCGCACGGTACTCGCGCCGATGCACAAGGGTGGCAACCTCGCCGACGTGCTACGCGACCTGGGCCGCGACGACATGGGCCTCGTGTACGTCGACGCCGCCGGTAAGATCATCTTCGAAGATCGCATCGACCGCTGGTTCAACCGTGCGGCCATCGTGGCGACGTTCGGCGATGGGGCCGGCGAGACCCCCTACAGCACAGCCGGCTTCTCCTACGACTATGTCGACCTGCAGAACGCTGTCAGCGTCAAGTCGCCGACCACCGGTGACGTGTCGTGGGTGCCGGCCGGCGCCTACATGGAAGACGCGGCCTCCGTCGACGAGCATGGGCGCCGCGATATAAGCCTCGAAGTTGACACGCTAGACGCAGAAGAACTGGTAGATCGGGCGAGCTTCGAGCTTGAGGCGCACAAGGGCATCAAGCTGCGGATGCCCGACCTCAACCTCGGCGAGGTCGATGGCGACGCGCGTGCCACCACGGTCACCAGCCTCACCCTGAACGCTCTCGTCCGGCAGTATCTGCGGCCGGCCGCTTCGAGCGTCATCGAGCGGCGGCGCCGGGTACAGCAGATCGCGGACCGGGTGGGGGCAGGCGGATATGCCTGGGCAGTGACGCTCGTGGTATCCGACGCCGAGGTGGACGCCGACGTGAAACCGTACGGCCAGGCCGTGGTCGGCACGAACAGGTGGTCGTTCTAGTGCCGTGGCCGGTTGCTGACAACACCCAGTTGCCGCTGGCACGCGACTACAACGACGTGCTGGTTGACGGAACCGAGTTCAAAGAGTTCGTGCCGCGCCTGTCGGGCGACGGTGGGGCAACCGAGCTGAGCCTGGGGTCGCCGTCGACACAGGTGGGCCGCATCTACCGCTTCGGCATCTTCACCTACCTCAACGTGTTCCTCAGGTTCGGCACCTCGGGGGCGACGTTCGGCAATGGTGTATATCGGGTGAGTTCATGGGAACGAGTGCCGGGCGCGGCATCCCCAGAGTTTTCGTCGGGGCAGCCCCTAGACCAGTTCATGCTGGGCGGGGGAACCATCTACGACGCTTCCACCGGCGAGCACTACCTCATCACACCCATAGTGGACGGGGGACACTGGCAGTTCGTCATGGACCGCAGCGTGGGCTTTGTCGCCTACAACGACCCGTTCGTGTGGGCGGGCGGCGACTACCTCATGTTCTGGGCCCTGTACGAGCGGGAATTTCACAGGTGAGCCCATTCCCCCTGACGGCCGGCAAACGGATAGCCGCTGACGACCTCAACGACTTGCTACCCGACGGCATGGCATTCAGCACGTACACGCCTGTGCTGCGCTCGTCCGGCACCCAGCCGACCCTCGGAACGGGTTCTGTGGTGCATGGCCGCTACTACCGCCTAGGCCGCCTCCTCTTCCTGTACGTCCGCATCCAGTTCGGCACGAGCGGTGTGGGTGCCGGCACGGGCGACTACTACGTGTCCCTGCCGCTGAACACGGCTCCGCGGCTGTCCGAGTTCGGCTTTCGAATGGGCCGGGGCACCGCCTACGACGCCTCGACAAACACCTCCTGGGTGATAGATGCCGCAGCACCCATCGGCGTCAACAACGAGTTCCTGTTCATACCTGACCGTGCGGGGGTGGTCGGTGCAGGCATTCCCTTCGCTTGGGCAGCCAACGATCGCCTCGACTTCTCCGCATTCTACGAGGTGGCAGCCTGATGCCTTGGCCCTGGGTTGACGGCGACACCCTCGCAGCCGCCGAGCTCAACAAGCTGGTGCCCGACGGCGTCGAAAGCGGCCTCGCCTACACCCCGCAGCTCACCGCGACCACGACCAACCCGACGCTTGGCACAGGCGCGATCGCGCAGGGACGCTACTACCGGATGGGGAAGCTGGTGTGGGCGGCTGCCCGCATCGAATTCGGCACCTCTGGTACAGGCGCAGGCTCGGGGGTCTATCGGGTTTCTGTGCCCGTCGCATGTGCGCAGCCGTTCATCGACCACCGCATACGTTGCGGCTCCGGACGCCTGGTGCAGATATCCCCGGTCGCCTCCGAGATCATCGCCTGCTACTTCGTGGGGCCGACCACCTTCGAGATGCTCGCCGACGGGGTCGCAGGCATCGTCGCTTCGGGCGTGCCCTGGGCGTGGGAGCCGTCGGACCGCATCCAGCCCTGGGTCCTTTACGAAGCGGCGTAGGAGGGCGTGTGGTGGTGTGGACGCCTGATGTGTGGGCGCCTGTTTGGCGGGCGCTGCTCGCGAAGGCCCCGACCGTGCAGGCCGGGGAGGCGCCAGCCTGGTATGCGATGCTGCGCCGGTGGCAGCCCGATGCGGTCACGGCCGCGATAGAGGGGCTGCCTGCCCGCCCGGACGACCCCTACGAGCGCTTGCTCGACCTGCTAGCCCCACCACCTCCCGACACCGCCCCCGCCCTAGCCGATGCTGTGGCATATGCGGGCTGGCGTGACACGGTACGAACGGGGCAGCCAGAGGGCGAGGCGGGCGCTAGCCCCGACTGGCATCCCGCCATAGTCGAAGCCGCGGCAGCGGTCGGGCACGGCTGGCTGCTGAACGTCGACCCTGCCGGCCAGGCTGCACAGCGCAGGTGGGCGCACGTGTACGAGGCTGTTGCTCGCGCGCACGAACGCCGTCGGCGGACAGGTTGAAACGGCAGCCCCGCTAGCAGCAGCAAGCGGGACGCGCTCATACCCATCTAACAGCAGGCGAGCTTTGCCATGCCCGAACCCACAGTGCAAGGAGTGCTCGTATGGCGTGGCTTCGGGGGCTGGTAGGGGGGGTGGTGACCTCCATGTGGGCACTTTCGGTGCTCGCGGACATGTCCCGGTCCGATTACGAGATGAGCCCCTTCGTCCACCTCGCGCTCATGACTGTCGCGGGAGGTCTTTTCGGCGTCGAGCTCGTGAGGAAGAGGAAGAACGGGGGTGACATCTGATGCGTTTCTACGCCCACCTGATGGGAGGACTCGCCGGTCTCGACCTCGGCCTCGCCCTCGTACTCCTCTACGAGATGACGAAGAGGATCCTGGACGGCGACCGCGAATGGCTCGGCTACGCCGTGCTCGTCTTCGCATGGGGCGTCATCGGCGACTTCATCGCGGTCGTGCGCTTCCTCGGCGAGCCCGACCGTGTGCGCCCCGGCTATGTCGTCGCAGCGGTCTACGTCATCCTCATTCTCGCCGGGTGGAGCATGGCCGATATCGCTCGGAACTTGAAGAGCGACCCGCGCCCCGATGTCCAGGACCGAGGGTCTGACGGTGGAGAGTGAGTCAAGACGTGGGAAGAGCGGGCAACGCGTCGAAGTGAGGAGCATCCGATGAGCACCGATAGGCAGCGGGCCTACATCGTTCTCATCATCGGCGCCGTGCTGACGGTCGCGTTCATCACGATGGCTGGCGTCATCATCGGCTACCAGCAAAGCCTGCTGAATCTGGAGCGCCGGCTGCTTCAGGAGCAGGCAGAGCACCGCTGCCGCAAAGAACAGCTCATGCTCGGTCTCTACGAGGCGCACAAAGCGGTCCCACCGCCCGACTTCGACCCGAACCCAACGAACTGCTCGCAGGTCTACTACCAGTCGATGAGGGGAGTTCGATGAATCCGTTCAATAAGACGATCGAGGTCCTCCGCGAGGACGGCTGGGCGCGGCACACGACCAACGCGCCTGACGGGTCGCGCTGCGTCGGCGGTGCCCTCGAGCGGGCCTACCACCTGCTCCAGACCACGCTTCGACAGCGCTGCGACAGCTACGAGCTGCTCTGCGAGGTGTCGCGGGAGCAGTGGGGCACCGGCCCGATCGCAGTGAACGCCTACTACGCCCAGGACGTCGCCGACGTTATCGCCCTGCTCGAGAAGGCGTCCGTACGCCACAACGAACGCTTCGGATAGGAGAAGACATGGCACACGGTCGAGTCAGCCAGGCTGTTGACAACGACCCCTCGAGCGTGTTCGGCGGGATCCTCACCCTGCTTGGGGCGGGGATCTCGCTGCTCGTGGCGTTCGGTGTGGAACTGACACCCGAACAGGCGACGGCGATCCTCGGATTCACGACCGCGGCCGGCCCGTTCGTCACCGCGTTCCTGATCCGCCGGAAGGCGTGGTCACCAGAGTCCCACTGGCAGATGGTCAAGGACATGGCCGTCGACCTCGAGGAGGAGTCCTACAACGCCGTCGAAGTTGAGCTCGGCGAGACGGGAACAGTGGTCGGCACGGGCCTCGGTGAGCCGCTGCCCGAGATCGGCGGAACCCCACCCGGAGAACGCTGATGCCGACCACAGCCGACTACGCCCCCTGCAAGATTCCGCTGGTCACGGTCCGCGCGTTCGACAAGTCCTTCCCCGTCCACGCCGGCATCGCCGAGGACGTCGCCTGGATCGACCGCCAGTGGCGCGCCCGCGGCGGCCACGCCGCCTACCGCGTCGACTCCATCTGGTTCTACAACTGCCGCAAGACGACGTCTGGGAGGTCGTGGTCGCAGCACGCCTATGGGTGGGCCGGCGACATCAACCCGGCCCGCAACCCCTACTCGAAGCGGCTGATCACCGACATGCCCCGCTGGTGGATCGACCTGTGGAAGGCCCGCGGGTTCGGCTGGGGCGGGGACTGGTCATCGGTCAAGGACGCCATGCACTTCTCGAAGGCACCGAGGGAGGGTGGAAACGGTCGCCTGTTCGTCCCCGGCGGTGGCCCGCCGCCCGCGCCCGCTCCACCGTCGCCCGCACCCGGAGGAGATTTCGTGAACGAGCTTGGAGTATGGAAGAAGGGCATGTCCGGAATCCGCGTCGGGATCATCCAGGGAATGTTGAACGCAGCTGCCGAGCGTCACGGGTGGTGGGACGTCCGGCTGAAGATCGACGACGATTTCGGTGGGCACACGCACAACGTGATGCTGATGTACCAGGACCGGGTCGGGTTGAAGCCCGATGGGATCGTCGGCCCGACGACATGGCGTGCGCTGCTGTTCCTCCCCCGGTGAAAGAGAAGTCGGACTCTGACGTCCTCGCCGAACAGCTCGCCCACTGCCGCGACGAGGTGCGCCGAGCCAACCTTGAGCTCGGCAAGGCGAAGGCATGGGCCCGCGATGCCCTGAACTGCCTGCGCAACGAGTGGGACCACTGGGAACCCGACGTGGACGGGGCGGTCTACTCGCTGGGCCTCATCCTCGACATCGACCGCCCAAGCAAGAAGGAGTGACTCATGCTGGAGGCGATCCTCGGCGTGCTGCTGCTGCTCATCCTGATCTCGCTGTTCGTCCCCGCCTTCGCAGCGTTCCGCATCCCAGGAGGCATCCTCGGTCTCATCCTCCTGGTCGCCCTCATCTGGGTCCTGGTCGGAGACGGCGGCGGCAGCTGATGGCGGTTTACAACGCCCAGCACGTCTACGTCTCCACCTACTGCGTTCACAACGCCCACGAAGCCTGCCGCTTGAACTGCAAGACCTGCCAGGCGCCCTGTCGCTGCGAGTGCCACGACGAGGACGACGATGCCGAAGCTTGACCGCCTCGTCGAGTTCGACGAACGCAGCCGCGCTTACCCCATTAGGACGCTGCTGCCAGACGAACCACGCTCCTACACGTGGCGGTGCGACGTCTGGCATGACCAGGGCCGTGAGGGGGCCTGTGTAGGTTTCGCTTGGGCCCACGAGCTGTCCGCCCGCCCGGCAGTGGTTCCGACGAGCCGTGACGACGCGTTCACCATCTACCGGCTCGCCCAGACGCTGGATCAGTGGCCCGGCGAGAACTACTCGGGCACCTCTGTCATCGCTGGGATCAAGGCGCTACAGCAGCTGTTCCCCGACCGGATCGCCGAATATCGATGGGCCTTCGGGCTGGAGGACGCCCTCCTGACAATCGGCCGGAAGGGGCCCGGAGTGGCCGGTCTCAACTGGTACGAGGGTATGGACCAGGTCGACGACAGAGGATTCATACACGTCACGGGGGCCATCAGAGGCGGCCACGCGATCCTCGCCAACGGGGTGAACGTCAAAGGCCGCTACGTGAAAATCTGGAACTCCTGGGGCCCAGAGTGGGGGCGCAACGGCTGTGCGTTGCTGTCCTGGGACGACTTCGGACGCCTGCTCGCCGAGGACGGCGAGTTCTGCCTGCCGGTGCTGAGGGGCCGCTGATGTACATCTACCGCTGCCGCATCCTCCGAGCCGTAGACGGTGACACCGTCTGGGCAGAGGTCGACCTAGGCGTTGACGTGCGCCACAACCTGTCCCTGCGCCTGGAGGGCATCAACGCCCCAGAGATGGGAGCACCCGGCGGCCCCGAAGCGAAAGCGCACCTCGAGTCACTCGTGAACGGCAAGACGCTGTTTCTGCGGACGGTGAAGGACCGGCGGGAGAAGTACGGCCGCTATCGGGCCATCCTGCTGTACGACCCCGGCGATGGCGACCACGCGTCTATCAACCAGATGATGGTCGAAGCCGGACATGCCCAGTCGGTGGACTACCGGTGACTGCGGTGGGTGAGGAGCTGGCGGACGGGCTTTCCATCGTCTCGGCCGTGCTGAACGAGGACCAGCAGGCCTTGCAGACGACCATGCGGACCGCTTTCACCAGTTTGGACCGGGCGACGCGTATGCCGTTGGAGCTGGCATGGCTCGTGGTGGTGCTGGTACGCGAGTTGGCACGCGCCGACGGGTTGGAGGCTGAGGAGTGGTGGGGCCGGTTCGCCAGCAGCCTGTTCCTCGAGAGCTGACCGGGAGGAGGACGATGCCTGACCGATTCCAATGCTCCTGGTGCCGAGGCTGGTGTTGGGAGAGGAACAGCGTCGGCACGTTCTGCTCGCAGCGGTGTAAGCAGGCCTTCGCCCGGTGGCAGGACGAGGAGTACGCGCGCCTCACAGGATGAGCGTCACCCAAGACAAGCAGTACAGTTGATGGCCCCGCCTTCGGGCGGGGTCTTCGTCGTTCCTGGAGGAGGTGAGTCCGATGGCCGATCATGAGGACTCACCGTACGGCTACTGGGCGGTTGATATCCGCATTGAGGACGTCCCGGCCTTGACTTCGACGCGCTCCTCGAGCGGCTCCTGGACATCGTCGTGGAGGCCTGTGGCTGCGACGAGGAGGGCACCGTGCCCTGCCGGTTCGAGTGGCACGCGGGCGGGCAGAAGGTCAACTGCCTGTTCCACAAGGAGGACGGTGATGAGCGGCACGCTTGACCACCATCCCGCCCACCATCCCGACGATGGGTGGGGAGGTGCCGTGCCGTGCCGTGATGGCGTAAGCGCAGGTCAGCGGCTATTTTGACGGTTCAGGATGGCTGTGCATGTTAGCCGGCGCTATCCTGCCGGTCCCGTGCATACGCCGTGCCGTGCCGTGCCGAACAGCGTAAATACAGTCGTGTGATCCTCAGCGACCACCATCCCTACCACCAAACAGGTCGTCCATCGCCTGGGCCGCCTCCTCAGCCAACTCGCGGCTCACATGGCTGTACCGCAGGAACATTGCCGCAGCCGAATGGCCAAGTACCTCCATCACGACCCTCGCTGGCACGCCTTGGGCGAGCAGCAGTGAGGCCGCCGAATGTCGCATGTCGTGGAAGCGGACGTGACGCAGCCCAGCCTTCTCGCGAATTCGGTGGAAATGCCGGCGCAGCGTGCTGTCAACCAGCGGCCGCCCACGCTTGTCGGGCCAGACCAGCCCCCAGTCCTCGTAGGCCGGCCCCAGTCGCAGGCGCTCCTCGAGCTGGCGCCGTCGCCACCGCTCCAAGGCCGTCACACACACTCCCGGGAGCAGCACCGTCCTTCTACGCGCCTTAGGAGGTCCAGGCCCGTAGGGGGTCTGCTGCTCCACGATGTGCATGGCCGGCCGGTCGAGGTCCACCCTGTCCCATTTCAGGCCGATGGCCTCCCCCTGACGGACCCCGCACGACAGGGCAACCAGGTAGAGGGACGCCAGCCTGTCGCCCTCCAACGCCTCGAGGAATCGTCTGGCCTCGTCGAGGGTGAACGGGACGACCTCCTGTTCCTCCACCCGGATCGGGTCCGAGAGGCGTGCTGCGTTGCGAGGGGCCCGACCCGACTTTTCAGCAGCGTTCAGGGACTGCCTGAGGGCGCTTCGTATGGCGGCGACTGTGCTGGTGGCGTGGGTTGCGAGCAGGTCGGCGAGCATACGTTCCACGTCCAGGGCGTCGAGCTCCCAGAGGGGTAGCTGGCGGAACCAGTCGGGTAGGAGGGAGACGCGGTAGCGATATGCACGGATGGTTGCTGGTCGGTGTCGAGGCGGTCCGAGTGAGTCGGCCCACCGCTCGATCCAGCCACCAACGGTGATCCGGTCGGTGTCGTAGCCGGCGTCCCGGCGGGTAATGGCCTGGCGGAGTTTCTGCTGGCACTCGCGACGGGTCTTGGCTGTAACCCAGTGCCGCTTGCCTCTCCGGTCGTACCAGCTGGCCTCCCAGCGTCCGTCCTGCTTGAGCCGTGGTGTGGACCCTCCGCCTCTGCCGCGTCTTGCCATGTGGGCACCTCCTGCGGGCTCTCTGTAAGGGTAGGGGTGGGAGCTGCCGCGCTACGTGAAGAGGTTGGGGTGTAGGAGAGCACCGCCACGATGATGAGGGAAGCGGCGCCCATCAGGCCTCCGCTGAGAGCGGCGGCGGCGACGACCCAGCACGGCCAGCGTCGACGTTTGTCGCGCGGCTTGGGCCCGTCGGTGAGGACCTGGTGGACGTTGTCCCGCAACAGTGTGACGGGGGCGTAGTAGGCGTTCGGGTCGTAGGCCCGCACCCGGACCTCCCCCTCCACGTCGAGCACGGTCTCGATCTGGGCGTCCCAGTCGCGCAGTACGGCCCTGACCGACTCGCCGGTCCGGTCAATGGTCACTCCGTGAGCGGTCGTCCTCGTTCGTGCGTCAGGCATCCCCCGTACTTTCTGCTAAGCCCAGGCTTGGAATGTCGGCCCCTTATAACGGCCGCTTGAGGTGTGTCCGGAAGGTCATGTTTGCTCCGCGTTGTCCTCGCGGTGCACCTCGACCCGCAGGCCAAACTCGCGACCTAGCTCGTCCAGGGCGGCGGCGGCCTTCACCACTCTCGAGGCTGGATCCGCTGCCGATGAGCGACCAGACGTACCTCTTGCCTCTCCCTGCAGAGCTCGCTCTATGGCGTCTTCCTCGCGGAGGCGCGGCTCTGCTTCGCCGCGTTCCAACTGGGCCAACCGGTCAGCGGATAACCCGGCAGCCTCGGCCAGCTCGTCGACTGTCAGGGCGAGCCGTACCCGCTGCGCCCTGAGGTTTTCACCGAACGACTGTGGTGGTGCTGATGGTGGGAGGCCGTCGCCGATCCTGTCGAGCGCGTCCCATCGCCAATCGAGCGCTTTTGAGAGAGCAGGCAGCGTGTTGGGCTGAAACGGGCCTTCGTGTTTGCCGCTTTCGATCTTCTGGACCGTGGAGAGGCCGAGTTTGGCCTTGCCGGCTAGCTGGCGTTGTGTCCAGCCCTTCTGTCGGCGCCGTTCGCGGACCGCAGTGGCGATGGCTTGGTAGTCAATCTGTTGATCAGGGGTCATATCCGTCCGCTGTAGGCGTCGTGAGGCGTCAGGGTCCCTCACAAGGCGTCATATGTCAAGCGGTGTCCGAAACGCTCGTCTGGGGACGTTGACAACGCCCCGTCGAACCTCATAATGCCTACCTATGACTACCGAAGCCGCTCCACAACTCTTGACGCGCCATGAGGCCGCGCAAGGTCTCAGGGTAAGTCTCGCCACCCTCGAACGGCTCATCGCCCGGGGCGACCTGCCCTCCGTCAAAGTCGGCCGACGCCGCTTCGTCCGCTCCACCGACCTCGACGCCTACATCGCATCCCTCGGTGCGAAGGCCGCATCGTGAGCCGCCTCCCAGCATCACAGGTCCGCTCCGGCCAGGTCGTCGAGGCCCGCTTCGAGGGCGGCTACACGGCCCAGATCACCCTCGCCGACAAGTCCGGCAAGGACACGGTGACCTTGCACATGACCGTCACCGTCCCGCCCACGCATGAGGTTGAGCTCGTCGACGACCCGTTGCGCGGACTCCTCGAGTCCGACTGGCCGGAAGGGATCGACCTCTCGTGAGCTGGCTCTGGTGGTACCTCGCCATCTCTACGTCGTTCGTCTGTGGCTGGTGTCTCGCCTCGGCATGGACGCAGCGCCGCTACGAGTGGCTGTGTGGCAAGCCCGGCTGCCTCACCTGCAGCCCACGCGAACGCCGGCAGCCCCAGATCCCCGACGGCGTCCTCATCTTGCAGTCGCCGAAGCAGCGGCTGCAACGCGCGAGCACCAACTGAAAGAAGCCCCGCAGGCGCTTAGCGGGCACCTGCGGGGCGACGAACCGACAAGCGAAGGATAACACGATGTACCAGGACCTCCCCTTCACCGGCATCGGCGCAGGCATCCTCACCGTCGCTGCCCTACTCCTGACCGCCGGCGCGGCACTCCTCAAGTGGGTACGGGCATGACCATCACCGCAACCGCCCTCGTCCCCGCCCACAACGAGGCAGGCACGATCAGCGTCCTCGTGCGGGCCCTGTGGGACTCGGGCTGTTTCGAGGACGTGGTCGTGGTTGCCGACTCGTGCACCGACGACACCGGCCGGTTCGCCCGCGAGGCCGGCGCCACAGTCCTAGAAACCGCCTTCCAGGACAAGGCGCTCGCGCAGAACGCGGCCATCTTCGGCCCCTACCCCGGCCACCCCCTCGGCATCGGCACCGAGACCGTTATCGGCTTCGACGCCGACACGATCCCCACCCCCGGCTGTGTCGAGCAGATGCTCGCCGACCTCGAGTGCGGCTACGACGCGACCTGCGCCACCGTCCTCCCCATCCAAGAGAGCGGCTTCTGGGTGCGGGGCCGCCGATACGCCTACGCCCTGGCGCGGCGCTGGTGGCGCCTCTGCCAGGCCAAGGTCGGCCGCATCCAGGTGCTCACCGGTGCCGCCTACGCCTTCCGCACCGACGCCCTCAAGGCCATCGGCGGATTCGGCCCCTATCCCGGCAACCCAGAGCTCATCTCCCAGGACATGCCGAGCTCGTGGGAGCTGCACAAGGCCGGCTACCAGTTGGGCTACACCGGCGATGCCATCGCGCTCACCTACGACCCTGAGACGTTCCGCACCTACAGGGCGCAGATGCGCCGGTGGGCCGCCGGATACGCCCAGACGATGGCCGCCTACCGGCGGCAGTTGTGGAACTGGCGCTCCGCCCTCGTCGTCTGGACCGCCCTCTTCGACTTGGCATCGCTGTTCGTCTGGGAGGGCCTCCTCATCTGGGCGCTCGCCTCGGGGCACACGGCGGTCGGCTGGACCGTCCTCACCTGGGTTGCAGCCAGGACTGCCCTCAACACCGTCCTCGTCGCGACCGTCGTCGGGGCCCGCGAAGCCCTCCTCGGCGTCGTGCCCTACACCGTCGTCAACGTGCTGCACCGCTGGTGGTACACGGCCGCCCTCGTCCGCGAATGGGTCCTCGGTCGCCGCTACGCCTCCTGGACGGGCCGACAGGGGCGCCGGACCGTCATCACCCCCATGGCTCCGAGACGGGCCTACGTCCTCGGACTTGCCACAGCCCCCAGCGTCGTCCTCCTAGCCGCTGTGGTCGTCGCATGATGGACGACACGCAGGAGATGGAGCCCCTGTGGTGGGGGTGGAAGCCCCCCTGGTACCTCGTCGGCCTGGTCACCGGCCTCATGTTCCTCGTCGGAGGCGTGTCGCTGTGGGCTTTCGCCCGGCAGGTCGGGCCGTCACCTGCGATCGGCTACCCGATCCCGGGGCCCACCGAGACCGAGACGGTCATCTCGGCCTACACGGAGAAGAAGTGGGAGTACATCGAAGGGGTCGCCCCACCGGCCCCGCCACCGCAGCGGGTCGTGTCACGGGTACCCGTCGAGGTTCCGGCTGAGGGACCGCCCCGCGAGGTTCTGGTCGCCGGCCCCGAGCGGGTCGTGGAACGTCCCGTCCCCGGGCCCGTCGTGACCAAGACGGAGTACCGGACCGTCCCGGGCCCCACCCAGACCGTCACCGTCACTGAGCACGAGCATCACCATCACGACCCGACCGAGGAGACCTCACCGTGACCGACGAAGCCTGGGCCCGACCGTTCGCTGACGTCATCCGCGACCTCAGACGGGGCGACGCCCACGATGAACTGTCTGAGCGGCTGGCTGAGCTCGTCGCCGCCGTCGAGGCACATGGCAAGCCCGGCCGGCTCGTCCTGACCATCGTCGTCGAGCCCTACAAGGGCACCGACGCCCTCGCCGTGCGGGATCAGATCAAGACGGTCATCCCTGAGGCCGACCGGGACGCCACGTTGATGTTCGCCGAGGACGGCCGCCTCACTCGTCACAACCCCCGTCAGCCTGAGATCCCCGGCCTGCGCGACGTTTCCGCCACCCACCCCGCCACAGAGAAGCCTGAGGAGGCCTTATCTTGAGCGAGCTACAGACGGGCGTCACCAATCGGACCGAGGCGGACGCCGTCGCCGACATCGTCGGGGAGCAGCACGTCCTCCGACGCGCCCTGTACGGCGACAACGAAGACGAGGCGACCCTCGGCTACCTCGTCTTCGACCGCGACGGCAACCACGTCGGCACCTACGACGTCGAGCGGTACCGCAACGCACCGGTCACCCGCCGGGGCACCGTCCACGTGCACACCCCCGACGCCCTCGTCACCTATGCCCGCCGATGCCTCGACGAGGAGGCCTCGACGCTCTGGGGGGACCTCGAGGCGGCCACCATCACGGTCGTCCTCAACGACCACGGGAAGCTGCAAATCGGGTCGCCCGGCTGGGCCGACCACCGCGCCATCCTCCAACTCCGACCCTCACCCGAGTGGGAGGCCTGGACCCGCATCGACGGGGGCTGGCGCAGCCAAGTCGAGCTCGCCGAGTTCCTCGAGGAACGCGTCCAGGACATCGTCGACCCCGACGGGGCCACCCTCCTCGAGGTGGCCCGCACCTTCCACGCCACCTCGACCGCACGGTTCAAGTCCGCCATCGCCCTCCACTCCGGGGAGCAGCAGCTCGTCTACGAGCAGGAGATCGACGGCAAGGCCGGCCGCACCGGTCAGGCCGAGATCCCCCGCGAGTTCACCCTCTTCATCCGCCCCTTCTTCGGCACCGACCCTGTCGACGTTCACGGCCAGTTCCGCTTCCGCGTACGCGAAGGCTCCCTCGCCCTCGGCGTCCGCCTCCTGCGCGTACAGGACGTCAGACGGGGCGCCATCGGTGAAGCGCTCGAGGTGGTCAGCCAAGAACTCGCCCTGCCCGCCATCGAGGGAGCCGCGCCGAAGCCGCGGAGGGACGCATGAGCCGCCCGCGCCTCGACCCTGCTGATCGGCTCGCCTCCGGGCAGCTCGTCTACGTGGACGTCGGAGGAGGCCTCCGCCTCGCCCACATCATCTCCGTGAACGTCCGCGGCGAACACGTCGACATGCAGCTGTCCGTCACCGTTCCCAGCCACAACGCCGTCTGGGTCGACTCCGACCCCTTCGAAGGGCTCGTAGAAGAGGGCCGGACGTGACGGCCGCTAGGTACCCCCAGGACTCCCCATCGGCGGGCACTCGTGGTCGCCCGCTTGCCCCGGGCGACGCCCGCCCTCCTGTCCTGGGGGTTCCCAGCTGCCGCCTCGAGGCCGTCAACGAACTGGCGGGGAAGACCCGCGAGGCGGCAGCCCCCTCCCCAAAAAGGACACAAGAGATGAATCCACTGTTCGCCGCCGCCCGGGCGCTTGAGAAGCACGGCTGGGTCAACGAAGCCGCAGGCTCCCCCGAGCACGGCATGTGCCTCCTCGGTGCGCTCGGCTGGGTGACCGGCTGCCCCCTCGGAGTCGAGATCCAGGGCGCCCCACCCCCCCAGAGAGACCTGTTCTGGCAGGCCATGGACCTCCTCCACGACGTCGTAGAAGAGCTGTTCGGCTGCAACCAGGTCGCCTGGGTCAACGACAACCTCGTCGCCGACCAGGACCAGGCCGTTGCAATCCTGGAGAAGGCCGGAGCACGCCTCGAAGAGGCCGCATGACCTCCCAGACCAACCGGTCCGGCCAAAAGTGGTACGTCCACCCCGTCACGTCCGAGCGGGCCTGGTCGGTGACGACCATCCTCAAGGCGATGCCCAAGGACGCCCTCACTTATTGGGCGGCGCGCGAGGCCGCAACCTACGCGGTCGACAACCTCGACGTCCTCGCGCCCCTCGCAGCCAAGGGGGACGCCGGCCGTGAGGAGGCCATCGAGCTCACCAAGAAGGCGCCCTGGCGGAGCAGCGGCAAGAAGCGGGACCTGGGAAGCGAGATCCACGCCGCCATCGAGTCCCTCGTCCTCGACAAGCCCCTCCCAGCACCCTCCCCCGAAGCCGAACCGTACCTCGACCAGTTCCTCGCCTTCGTCGACACCTGGGAGCCCCAGTTCCTCGCGAGCGAGGCGGTCGTGTGGAACCGCACCCAAAAGTATGCGGGGACCCTGGACGCCGTCTGCAAGTTCGTCGACGGCACCATCCTCGTCGACTTCAAGACGAACGACGGCCAGGGCAAATCCGAGCCCCCCTACCCCGACGTGGCACAGCAGCTAGCTGCCTACCGCCACGCAGAGTTCATGCTCCTAGCGGACGGCACCGAACATCCCATGCCCGACGTGGACGGCGGCGCATGCCTGGCCATATTCCCCGACCGGTACAAGCTAGTCCCCATCGAATGCGGCCCGGAAATCTTCAACGCTTTTCTCTATACCCGCGAGATGTACCGCTGGGTATATGAGACCTCCAAGACGGTCCTCGGGCAGCCAAAGATCCGGTCATGAGAGTCGGTTCGCTGTTCACCGGCATCGGAGGGCTCGACCTCGGCCTCGAACGTGCTGGCATGACCATCACATGGCAGGTCGAGAACGATCCCTACTGCCGCAAGGTCCTCGCCACACACTGGCCCGACGTGCCCTGCTACGGCGACATACGGGACGTCGACTTCACAGAGGTGGAGCCTGTTGACCTCGTCTGCGGAGGCTTCCCCTGCCAACCAGTCAGCCACAACGGACACGGGGCCGCCCAGGACGACGAGCGCTGGCTCTGGCCCCCCTTCGCGCGCGCCATTCGCGACCTACGACCCTTCATCGCGCTCATGGAAAACGTCGCAGCTCTCACTTTTCGAGGACTCGACGAGGTTGTCGGGGACCTGGCCGAGATCGGGTATGACGCGGAGTGGGCGTGCATACCGGCTTCCGCGGTCGGAGCCCCCCACCGCCGGGCCCGGATGTTCGTCGTGGCCTACCCCGACCGCGTCGGACGCGAAGCGGCTCACCGACTTTTCCTGGCAGACCCTCCTCAACACGTGGGCGAAGCGCAGCCCTGGGGACCGCTATCTGGCCGAGGTGCTCGCAGCGGAGTACGGCCTCTACCTGACCCCGGCCTTTTCCGAGTGGCTGATGGGTTTCCCAGCGAACTGGACGCTGCCCGACTGAAAGCTCTGGGCAACGCCGTGGTCCCACAGGTCGCCGAATGCGTCGGCCGACGCATCCTGGAGGCCGCCGCATGAGCGCCTGCAAAGTAGGAGGCTGCCCGAAGCCGCAGCGCACCAGGGGGTGGTGCAACGCTCATTACCTGCGCTGGCTTCGGCACGGCGACCCGCTCCACGGAGGCCCCAGACGCGTCCGCGGGGAGGACATAGCCGATCGGATCGCACGCTGCCTCATCCTCGGACCAGACTGCTGGGAGTGGCGCGGCTACCACGACCGCTATGGGTACGCCTGGGCCCGCACACATCCGCCCAAGCTCATGGCGCACCGCGCCGTCTACGAGTTCGTCAGGGGCCCCATCCCCGAAAGGAAGGAGCTGGACCACCTCTGCGAGAACACCGGATGCGTCCGCCCCGCTCATCTTGAGCCAGTCACCCACCGCGAGAACGTTCTGCGCGGCAAGGGGCCCTCTGCCGCTGCTGCTCGCAAGACGCACTGCCCCCAGGGGCATCCCTATGACGAGGCCAACACCTACTGGACTCGGGCGGGGACGCGCCAGTGCCGCACCTGCCAGAGGAAGGCGGCGCCGTGCCCATCCTGACCATCCAGCAGCGACTGGCCGAGCTCGGTCGGATCCGCGTCGGCGCGAAGACCGGCAAGGGCCATCCCAAGAAGCTGGAGCAGTTCCGCTTCACCAGCCCGTCTCAGCGACTCATCGAGGCCGTCGCCGAGTTGTACGGCGGCGAGGTGCAGGAGTGGGAGGGCGCACCAACCGACGGCGCTCAGTGGGAGGTCTTCACTGCGGCGGACAGCATCAACGTCGTGCTACCGCCAAACGAGTTCGTCTCGCAGTGGATGGAGCTGTGGTCTGGCGGCGGCATCAAGCGCCGCTGTGACGGCACGACCGAGACGCTGTCGATGAAGCCCTGCCTGTGCGACCCGGACCCGGCTGACCGCGAATGCAGTCCCACCACACGCCTCAGAGTCATGTTGCCGGAAGTTGCGGGTGTAGGCGTCTGGCGCCTTGAGACGCACTCGTACCACGCGGCCGCCGAGCTCGCCGGTGTCGCCCAGCTGCTCGCCGCAGCCACCGCCGCGGGGAAGGCCATCCCAGCCAGCCTCCGTCTTGAGCAGCGAGAGAAGCGCGTCTCGGGCAAGGCGACACTGAAGTACGCCGTGCCGCGGATCGATGTCCACGCGCCGCTCGGCGCGGTCCTAGAAGCCGTCGGCGTCGAGTCGGTCCTCGCCCCTCCGGAGCGCGCGGCCGCGCCCCTGTCCGGCCGCCGTCAGACCCAACGGGAACCGCTCCCAGCGGGGCCTGAGCTCGCACCCCCGGCGCAGGGGGGCCCGGACGAGCCCGGGTTCGGTCCGGCGCCTGCGCCTCAGGCCAAGGCCGGCGAGAAGGTCGACCTCCCACCGGCCCCCCCGCCGCCCCCCGAGGCCGACTTCGAACCACCCAAGGAGGAGATCCCCGCGTCCGCCCCGGCGAATGGGAAGCCCCCCTCCGACCAGCAGATCCGGGCCATTCACACCCTCGCGTCGAAACGTGGGCTGATCGAGGGCCGACACGACGAGGACTACCGCAACGCACTCTGGGCCCGCTACGGCAAGAACTCTTCCAAGGAGCTCACTTCCGAGGAGGCCTCCGACTTCATCGACTGGCTCCAGAAGGGGGAGCAATGACCGTCACGGTGACGTGCAAATACCCCGACGTGTCGCCTGTGACCGGCTATGGCAAGCACTGCCGCTGCGACCGGTGCAAGACCGGCTGGCGCGAATATCGGCAGCTACGCAAACCCAGACGCTGCCTCCGCTGCCACGCCCACGGATACGAGCAGATCGTCATCGACCACGTCGACCTGTGCCTCCGCTGCCTCACTCCTGACGAACGCATCACCGTGCTCGCAGCCACCTACACGGGACGGTACGGGGCGGTTGGTGTCTGATGGGACGCCGCGCGCAGCCACTGACAGACCCGCGTCTCTGCACGACCTGCGGTCAATGGAAGCCCCTCGACGGCTTCTACATGACCAAAGGGAGGCCGAAAAGGATATGCATCCCCTGTGACAACGAGCGGATGCGGGAACGACGTCGGCGCCTGAAAGAGCAGGGCATGCGAGCCCGCATGTTCGAAGCGTCCGACGACCTTATGGGCGAAGTGGAGTGGGTGGCCGAGCGCCGAAATCAGACGGTTAGGGAAACCATACTCGAAGCTCTGCGCCGCCTCATAGAGATTGAAAGACAACGAGAACAGGCCGAATGGCGGCGCCGCTACCCGCCCGGGCAGGCCTACTGATGGCCGTCGCCCCGCACCTGGTCCCACGACCCTGCGAGGTCGACGGCTGCCCGCGTCTCCGCTGGGAGTCCAGCCTCTGCGCATCACACGCGCCACGTCTACGCCTCGTCCAGCCGGCCGTCTGCGACGTGGCTGGCTGCGACCGCCCCCACTCGGCTAAAGGCTTCTGCAAGAGCCACTACAAGACCTGGTGGCGTCACATGAACCTCGAAGGGGTCGACGCCGACGAGGCCCGTCGTCGCCTGCACGCCAGAGCCAACCTCGACCGGTCCGCGCGCATCGCAGACGCCCGCCTATGGCTCGAGCAGGTCTGGTCTACCGCCATGCTGCAGTTCGAGGAAGGCGTGGCATGAGGCATGGGACCACGACCGGCTACAGCCACCACCGCTGCCGCTGCGACGCCTGCCGCGCAGCCCATACGGCCCACGCCAGGAAGACGACTGGCCGCCCGTGCGTCAGATGTGGGGGTCCTAAGGCAGGTGGCGGAGGCAGACGGCTATGCGAGCAATGCGCGACCGCCTCTTGCGCAGTGGAATCTTGCGGCCGTCCGATCTGCCACCGCGGGCTTTGCACAACGCACTACACGCGGTGGAAGAGATACGGCGACCCCACCTACACCCGATACGACGACCCCGACTACAAGATCCCGCGTACGAAGCGACCGGAGGCCGAGCGCTTCTGGGAGAAGGTCGACTTCGAGGGTCTCTGCTGGGAATGGCTGGGCGGCAAGGACACATGGGGATACGGGACATTCACAGACGAGGAACGTCGGTCCATAGGCGCTCACCGTTGGGCCTATCAGGCCCTAGTCGGCCCCATCCCTGACGGTCTGACGCTCGACCATCTGTGTTGCAACCCAAGCTGCGTCAATCCAGCGCACCTTGAGCCGGTCACTGCCTCTGAGAATCTGTCGCGAAGGCATCGTCGTGCCAAAGCCAGCTGATGTGGTTGCGGTCGACCCAGGCGGTCGTCGCTGTGGTGTCGTTCACCGTCGCGGTGACGAGCTCGTCGACTTCATCATGATGGTGCGCCACCCTGAGGAAAGTCTCACGTCCTGGGTTCGACAGACCTCAGACGCCGCCGCCTACTTGTACTCCCGGGCCCATATCGGGGGCCGCGAACTGTGGAACGGCACCCGCATCATCGTCGCCTGCGAAGACCTCAACGAACCGTCTCCTCATGTCCGCACGACGAACGTCCGAGGCATCCTCGACACGTCTGCCGTCATAGGCGGCCTCGCCCGCGCCTTCGGCGACCTCCTCCTCCTCGTCCCCCCCGCCGGCTTCGGCACAGCCCCCCTACCCGCCTACCCCGAGCAGCTCCGGGGCACCCGCGAACACAAAGGCCGAGGCGTCCTACGCGACTGCCGCCAAGCCTGGGACATCGCAGCCGCAGCCGCAGACCTCGCTCGACTCCAGGGGGCGGCCCGGTGAGCGTCGAGGCGATCGCATGGGCGCTGTCAGTGAAGGGCCTCACATCGACCGACAAGCTCATCCTCGTGACCCTCGCTGACCACTGTGGTCCCAGCGGTGAGTGCTGGCCGGGCATCCGCCGGGTCGCTGCCATCGTCGGCGTCACCGAACGGCAGGTCCGTAAGCGCCTGCGGGTACTCGAGCGTGCGGGTCTTGTGAGCGTCCGGGAGCGACGAACGTCCGCTCGGGACTCAGATACGAACGTCTACCAATTGTCGCTCCGGCCCCCAGAGGACCGACCCCCTGTCCTCCAGGACCCCACCCCCCTGTCCTCCAGGACCCCACCCCCCCTGTCCTCGGCGACAGGCAAACCGTCATTAGGAACCACCAATGAATCAGTTCAGGGGGGGTACCCAGAAGACCGACCCCCCCGTGGCGACGTTGTTGGGCTCGAAGCCAAACGGGAGCACTACCTCGCCGCTCTCCAGGCACGCATGAGACACGAGGGCGCCCAGTGACCATCAAGTGCGATTACCAACATCCAACAGCAGAAGTGCCAACCCGCAGAACCGTCTCAACCCGGCGTATGCGGGACGGCTGGGAGCAGCTCCACTGGGACGAAGGACGCTGTCCCGTCTGCCGCCGAGACTACGCGTCCCTCGTCACCAGGACGACAGCGCGACGCCCTGCCCCGCTGCCGCCGTGGAGCAACGCTCCGGTGCCGCGGAATCCCTTCAAGCCCCAGCCCCTCGTCCCCGACGACGACCCCTGCACCATGTGCGGCCGACCGTCCGACCACTACCTCGCGGACGGCACCCCCTGGTGCGACACCCACTACACCGAAACCGCCCAAGGGCGAGACCAGGACATGCCCCTATGACCACCTGCAGAGAAGCCCTCGAAGCCGCCGAAGCTGCCGCAAGGGCAGCACAACACGTCGAGGACCACGCCCCCCTCCACCACGAGCGCACCCTCGCCCTAGCCACCCTCTCCCTCGCCTGGTCCAACCTGGCAGAGCAGCTCGCCGTCGTAGGCGACGAACTGGCCATCGCCGAGTTCCGCGAGTCACTCCGGCAACTCGAACGCAGAGATGCGGAGGAGGATGCTGGTGCCTGACATCACCGCGCGCGAAGCACTCGACCGTGCCATCGCCACCGCCGTTCGCGCCGAGCAGAAAGCACACCTCGACGAGCTGCAGGCACTAGCCCTGCTGGCCCAGGCCTGGGCCACCATCGCCGACTACATCGCCTGGTACGACGAAGGCGGGGACGGAGACGACCGCCTGCTGTGCCAGGCCTGCGAAGAGCACTACTCCCAAGCCTCGATCTTCCAGGACGACCTCGCTGAACTCCTCAACCTTCTCGGACTCGGAACCCACGCCCGTCCAAAGTCCCCACATCACGTGTTCGTAGACGAGGTGCTGCCAGCCTTACGGCGACTGGTAGCGGACGGAGGCGACCGTGACCGACCTTGACGCAGTGCTGAGGCGGCTTGATCGCCTAGAGGCGCAGTACCTGGACCCGATCGTTGAGTGGCAGGTAGCGATGAGTGAACGGCTGGACGCCATTGAACGGCTCCTAGACGGAGGCGACCGTGACCCAGCCTGACCCCAACCTGGAGGCAGCTATTCAGGCCGGCGCCGACGCCCTCCGAAGCGCGGCAGGGCCGAGCCTCGGCATCACCGGACGAGACGGCCACACCATCGCCCATCTCGCACCCGAGCTGGTAGCCAAGGCCGTCATCGACGCCGCCATCCAGGCTGGCCACATCGTGCCCCTGCCGCCTCGCAGCTATGCGCGCAAAGGCTGGGAGCTGTACCACGAAGCACACGCCGAAGTGGAGCGCCTCCGCGACGCCATCCGACAGCACCGCGACCGTTGGGCCGCGAAAGGGAAGGCAACCAACTGGGACCACGAGCTCTGGGCCGTCCTAGACGACGAGGAGGCCACATGAACCCCACCCCCCTCAACGTCATCGTCCGCCGCATCACCCAACTCGTCAACGAGCTTGACTGGGAAGCGTGGAAAGAACGGCACGAAGCCCGATGGCCTCATGCCAACGCCACCAACGCCACCATCGCCAGCGGCCACGCCATCAACGACCCTACCCAACGCACAGCCATCCACCCCGATCCCATCAATCAGAAGCGGGCAGACCGCATCGAGGCCACCCTCCGTCACGTCTGCCGAGAACTCGAAGACGAATGCGCTGCAGGTCAGCGACACGACGTTTGCGAATGGGAACGCTGCTATGACAAAGCCACTATCGGAGCCCTGTGCCGACGCCATTACGACCGACAGCACAAGCAGAAGTACCGTCGACGTGTGCGAACAACAGCGCAGTAGTTTGGACTCGTCCAACGAATACGCCATACTTCACTAACTTGGAGCATCTGTGCCCAGCCGACCCCACACCCCTGTCCCAACATGTGGCCGCCCCGAGGGTGAGGGGGGCGGGTCCCCCCCCGGGCTTGGGGGTAGGTAGGGGGGCGAGGGGGGTACCCCTCAACCCGATCCGAGATCCAAACCTGAAGGACGAACGACGAGTCCCGCGCGCAGCAATCGCCCATGCTTCGGATGCGGTACCCCCACCCCCCGGCGGCCCGCCTACTGCGAGGCCTGCTACCCCTCGAGCCCCCGAGGGCAACGCAACCGCCACAGGTGGAACAAACAAAGCGAAGGCGCCATCCGTGAGCACGTTCTAGTCCACGGATGGTGGTGCCCAGGGTGGGGCAGCCCACCACACGGGGTACCCCCAGGCTCCCTCACGACGGACCACATCGTCGCCCTCGCCCACGACCCGAGCAGCGACCGAGTGCAGGTCCTCTGCCGATCCTGCAACTCAAGGAAGGGCGCGAACTCGTAAGGCTCGTCTTCTGAAGTTGAAAGCTGCGAGGCCGGTCGAAAAGTCGCGCGAGGTGGGCGGCGCGGAACCCTCACACCGCGAGTCGCGCGCTGACAAAACCGCTTCTGTGGGGTAGCTGATGCCACGTCCTGCCAAACCGACGCAGCTGAAGGTGCTGCACGGGGACCGCAAGGATCGGATCAACCGCGCTGAGCCGCTGCCAGCGATGGGGGAAGTGGCGCCCCCGTGGAAGCTGTCGAAGGCCGGCCAGGCGGTGTGGGACAGGCTGGCTCCCGACCGGATCGATAAGGGTGTGCTGACGCCGTGGGACGTGGACGCTTTCGCTGCGTTCTGCGAAGGGCTTGCCGTGCTGCCCAGCATCGTGAAGAGAGCTGGCCGGCCGCAGGAGAAGCCTGGGATCACGTCGCCCATGCGGGTGCTGAAGGACCACGTGCAGGTGCTGTCGACGTTGGGGTCGCGGTTCGGGTGGACGCCTGCTGACCGGGCGAAGCTGACGATCGGCGAGGAACGTCGTGGGCCGAAAGAGGATCTGCTTTCGGGTTGACCACGATCGTCGTTGGCGTCCTCGAGGGCGAGGGCCCGTATGCGGGTATGCGTTCCGCGGCAAGACCTGCCAGAAGTCGGGGTCGCATTACTGCGAGCCGCGGGCGGACCGGGTCGTCGCGTTCTTCGCGGAGCTCCTAGTCCACACGAAGGGCCCGCACAAGCGCAAGCCGTTCCTGTTGCGACCGTGGCAGGAGCACGAGATCATCCGACCCCTGTTCGGGGAGGTCGTCTGGTCCCGCGAGTGGGGCTGCTACGTCCGCCGGTTCCGGGTCGCGTACATCGTCGTTGCGCGGAAGAACGGGAAGTCGGAGCTGGCGGCGGGGATCTTGCTGTACCTCCTGGTCGGTGACGACGAGGAGGCGGCCGAGGTCTATTCGGCGGCGAAGGACACGAAGCAGGCCGGGAAGGTGTTCGAGCCGGCCCTGCGGATGGTGCAGCTCTCACCGGAGCTGACCAAGCTGGTGAAGCACAACAAGAATGCTCGGCGGCTGATCTACGAGCGGACTGCCAGCTACTACGAGATCATCACGGCGGATGCGGCGGGTGAGCTCGGTCACAACCCGCACGGGTTCAACCTGGACGAGGTGCTGGCGCAGCCGGACGGGTCGCTGTGGGAGGCGATGACGACCGCGGCCGGGGCCCGCCTCCAGGAGCTGATGTCGGCGACGACGACGGAGACGAACGACGGGGCGTCGTTCGGTGCTGAGCTCATCAACGAGGCGGAACGGGTCGTGGAGGACCCGAAGCGGGCCCCTCACGTCTTCGCGTTCGTCCGGAAGCAGCCGGCGAACCCGGATCAGCTCGACAGGCTCCGGCGACTGTTCAAGGGCCATCCGGATCTGCCGGTGTCGCTCGACCCGTTCGACGAGGCGAACTGGAAGTGGCCGAATCCGGCGCTTGACGACTTCCTGTCGCGGGACGCGCTTCGCCGTGACGCTCTGACCGCGCGGAACGAGCCGGCGAAGCTGAACAGCTTCCTGCAGTTCCGTCTGAATCGGCGGGTGCAGCAGAAGACCCGGTTCGTGGCGATGGACCTGTGGGACGCCAATCTCGGCGAGGTCGCCCCGAATCCTGGCTGGCTGCTGCCAAAGCTCGAAGGTCAGGCCTGCTCGGCCGGGCTTGACCTGTCGTCGAAACTGGATCTGACCGCCTGGTGTCTGCTGTTCGACGACGGCTGGTGCTGGTGGCGGTTCTGGGTTCCCGAATCGGTCGTTCCCAGCTTGGACAAGGGGACTGGGGGCCAGTTCGGCCTGTGGGTGCGCGACGGGTGGGTGGCGGCTACCGAGGGTGACGTCATCGACTACGACGTCGTTTACGGTGACATCGAGGCCGACTGTCGCAGGTTCACCGTCGCTGACGGGCAGTATGACCGGTGGTCTGGTGAGCCGGTCCGGCAGGAGATCAAGAAGCGCACCGGTCTCGACCTCCTCGAGTCCGAGACCACGTATGCGCGTATGACCCCGGCGCTGAAGGAGTTCATGCGGCTCCTCAAGGGCCGAGAGCTCGCCCACGGCGGTAACCCGGTCGCCCGGTGGATGGCCGACAACCTCGAGGTGCGCTCGCCCCGGGACAACCCGGAGATGCTTCGACCGGTGAAGCCGAACCGGGACGCCTCAGACAAAAGGATCGACGGCATGCCGGCCCTGCTGTTCGCAGTGAACGCGCGGGTCGACCGCCTGCAGTTGCGGGGCCCGTCGGTGGGCGTCTGGTGAGGCGACGCCGTGTGCGGCGTTACCGCAGAGCGCTCGAGCGCGGCTGGATGAGCCCGGACGAGGTGCGCGCCGCCGAGGAGACCGCGCGGTTGCCGAGGAACTTTATACCGCTGGCCGGGGTAGCGCTGAGTCTCGTGGCCTTCTGTGTGGGCCTGTGGGTCTGGTTCGGCCCGGGTCCGGCCCTGACGCTCGCTAGCGCCGTCGCCGGAATCGCGTTCCTGCTGTTCCTGGAGGTTGGGCCGAGGAGCAACCGTCGATGAAACTCTGGCAGGCGCTGCTCCACGAGTTCCGGCAGGACGGCCAGCGGCCACTCACCGACGCGACGCTGCTCGACGTCCTAGGTGGAAGTGGTGTCACCGACTCCGGGGTCCAGGTAACACCAGACACAGCGATGCGTCTGACAGTCGTCTGGCGGTGCATCTCGCTCCTCGCCGGGACGATGAGCGGCCTCCCACTCCACGCGTACCGTCGCCGCGAAGACGGGGGACGGGAACCGGTCGACGTGCCGGTGCTCCGCAGACCACACCCCGACCGCACCGCAGTCGAGACCTGGGAGTACGTATTTGTCTCCCTCCTCACCTACGGGAATGCGTTCCTCGCGAAAGACTACGACGGCCTCGGAAGGCTACGGCGCCTACGACCACTCCATCCCGGCGACTTCGATGTGCGTGTGTCCGACGAGTACATCGACGACATCAATCCGTCGGGCAAGCGCTTCTACCGTCGTGGTAAGCCCAACGAGTGGTACATCCCCTTCGAGATCCTCCACATCCCCGGGCTGAGCCTCAACGGCGTGACCGGTTTGTCACCGATCGAGTACGCGAAGCAGGCGGTGGGCCTCGGAGTCGCCTCCGAGAAGTACGGGGCCCGACTCTACGAGCGCGGAACACTCATGCAGGGCTTCCTCACAACCCCGAACGAAGTCGACCAGGAGGACGCCGACCGGGCCGCGGCACGCTGGCGGGAACGCACGCAGGGTGAGGCCGGTTGGCACAAGATCCCAGTCCTGTTCGGCGGCCTCGAGTTCAAGCCCCTGCAGCTGTCACCACGCGACGCGCTGACGATCGAAACCTCGAAAATGACCGTCGAGGGGATCGCCAGGCTCTACGGCGTCCCACTCCATCTCCTCGCCGAGTCCGCCGCCAGCTCCAACTGGGGCACCGGCGTAGAGGTTCACGGGAACCAACTGCTCGTGTTCACGATGGACCCGCTTCTGGTGAAGGTCGAGCAGCGGTTCTCCCGCGAGGTCGTGAACCCCTCGGACCCTGAGGCCTACGCCCGGTTCCTGCGCGCGGCGATCCTCCGTCCCGACACCGAGAAGCGCTACCTCGCCTACCAGCGGGCCATCAACAACGGCTGGATGTCCGCGAACGAGATCCGGGCCCTCGAGGAGCTCGACCCGGTCGAGGGGGGAGACACGTACTACGTGCCGGCGAACCTCAAGGAGGCCGGAATAGGCGACCCCTCGGACCCGCCGACTCCCGCACCTGAGGAAGAGCCGGAGCAGGTCTTAGTGGGGCAGCCCCCATACGAACTGCCGGAGGAATGATGGATCCGACCGAAGCGATGAAGCAGAAGGCCGTCGAGCGGCGAACCCTGTTCGCGACTGACGCGGACGCTGAGGCGGCGCCTTCCGGCAAGAAGCGGATCTCAGGCTACGGCTCCCTCTACGACGTCGAGGTCGAGATCGAAGGCTGGTTTGCCAGCTGGATCGAAATGGTGGCGCAGGGCGCCTGGAAGAAGACCATCGACGACTCGGAACGCATCGTCTCGACCTTCAATCACAACGTTGACCTCCCCCTCGGCGCGACCGATTCCGGCACCCTCGAGCTCACCGACGACGAGACGGGCCTGTTCTACTCCGTCGACATCAACCCCGACGATCCGTTCGCGGTGGCGGTCTGGTCGCGCGTGAAGCGCGGTGACGTCTCCGGCGCGTCCGTCTGGTTCCGGGTGACGCGGCAGGAGTGGGTCGAGGCGACCGACGGCGAGCCCGAGAAGCGAATCATCTTGGAGGCGGACCTGTACGAGGTGGGGCCGGTCGTCATGCCCGCATTCGTCGACACCTCCGCTGAAGCTGCAAGCGCAATGCCGAGAAGAATTGCAACACCCACGAGCACAAAGGAGGACGAGCGGGCCCGGCGGCTATCGGGACTCCTCGACCGTGTCATGAAAGGAACAGGAGCATGATCGAAACTCTGCGCCGGGCATACGACAAGCGCGCCAACAGCTGGGACAAGCTGAAGGTGCTCCTTGAAGTGGACGACCCGTCGGCCGAGCAGCGTGCCGAGATGGACCAGCTGGAGGCGGCCATCGACGAAGGCACCCGCGACATTGAACGTATTGAGCGGGGCCTCGCACTTCAGCGGAACCTGGAGGCGGTCAAGGAAATCGTTCCGAATGGCGCCTCGCGGCAGACCCGCGAAGTGGTGGAGGACCCGGAGCACCGCTACGAGAAGGCGTTCGGGAAGTACCTCCGGCGTGGGATGCTCGGCCTGGACGAAGCGGAGCGGGAACTGCTCGCCTCAGGTCGTGTGGCCGCTGATGATCTGCGTGCCCTCGGCACGACCCCGGACGCGGCCGGCGGCTACCTCGTCCCTCCGCAGTTCGAGACCCGTCTCGTTGAGGCCATGAAGGCGTTCGGTGGGATGCTCGAGACGGCCGAGGTGATCACAACGGCAAATGGTGGTGACATCGAGTGGCCGACGGCCGACGACACCGCCAACAAGGGTGCCATCCTCGCGGAGAACACGGCAGTAACCGAACTCGACGTAACGTTCGGAACCGCAACTCTGTCGGCCTACATGTACGTGTCTCGGCTCGTGCGCGTGGCCTTCCAGCTGTCGAACGACTCCGCCTTCGACATCGACGCCTACCTTGAGCGAACCCTCAGCGAACGGCTGGGCCGCATTCTCAACGAGCACTTCACGACTGGCACGGGCACGTCGCAGCCTCAGGGCATTGTGACTGGCGGCACAGTCGGAGTGACGGGGGCGGTGTCAGCCACGGCGACAATCACCTACGACAACTTGGTCGACCTCATCTTCAGCGTCAACCAGGCGTACCGTCAGACCGCGCGATGGATGTTCTCCGACGGCTTCCTGAAACTGGTCTACAAGCTGAAAGACGCCAACGGCACCCCGATCTGGCAGCCGGGCATGCAGCAGGGGGTGCCCTCGTCCCTACTCGGCTACCCATACACGATCAACCCTGACGTCGCAGACCCGGCCCCGTCTGCGAAGTCGGCCCTGTTCGGCGACCTCCGACAGGGCTACATCATCCGCAGGGTCGCCGGCATCGGATACCTCGTTCTGCGCGAACGGTACGCAGAGTTCCTGCAGAACGGCCATCTCGCCTTCACCCGTGCTGGTGGGCGTGCCGACCAGACTGCGGCTTACCGCGTATTTCAGCATGGTGCGGCCGTCTAGTAGCCGCTGACATCGCGCCTCGCGCGAAGTAAGGAGAAGACGATGGCCAAGAAGAACGAACAGGCACAGCAGACCGACGAACCAACCGTCCAGGCGACAGCACCCGACGCGGTCGTCGAGACCCAGGACGCCTCGGTCCAAGCCGTACGTGATGCGGCTCCGCGAGCCGTCGATCGGGTGGCGCTCGTGTCACTCAACGCCGACCTGACCCCGGCCCAGACGGAGGGGTTCGAGGTTGTCGGCGACCGTGACCTCGCCCGGCAGGACGTGCAGGAGCGGCTGCGCACCCAGCGGGTGTCATACGCCGACGACTCGGCACGTCGTGCGCTGGCCGGCGTCACCCCCGGAACGGTGGGCGAGTCGCCCGGCGAGGACCCCATCATCAAGGCGTTGCGGGACAAGCAGGAGGATGCGGTCGGGGACGTCGAGGGTGACGCCCGCAATCTCGTCCCCGAGAAGTAGACGGTGGCGCGCAGGACGAGGCGGGTCCGCCTGTTGACTTCGGTCGCGGGCGGACCCGTCCAAGGTGACGAGGGCGACGAGGTCGACCTCCCCGACCACCTCGTCCAGCACTGGGTCGACGGGGGC
>JALYGD010000277.1 GCA_030777265.1 Actinomycetota bacterium
TCCAGCGCAGAGCGGATCTCGCTCCCGGTCGTATCACGGCTCATGTCGACCGCGGGGTAGTTCGACCATCCTATGATCAGGGGCGCGAGCAGCGACAGCGCGGGGAGCACGATTCGAGCCCCTGGTAGCCCAGCCGCCGAAATAGGGCCGCATGCGAGGTCGACGAGCCAGTCGAAACCTACCGCCGCCCAGAGCACCGTGATCACGTACGTGAGGGTGAAGTAGACGAAGACGTCACCGATGTCGTATTCGAGGCCCCACAGCGTCACCGTGGCGCACCAAGCTACGAGCAGGAGGTTGGTGGGGCGCATCCGCAGCCGGACGAGTCCGAGCAGGGCGATCGGCACCGCCCACAGCAGTGGCTCGCTACGCAGGAGTCCATAGAACATGGGGAGGCGTTCGCTCATCAGCGCCCGCGGGCCGAACGAGAACATGAGCGTGGTGTAGTTCGTGCCCCGCAGCGCCCGAACGAGGTCCGTGAGGCTGCGGATCTCCACCTCGAGGTAGGCGGTGGTGGGGTCGAGCGACCTCCACACGATGTACGCGTACGGTCCGATCGCGAGCAGTACGAGCGCCGGGGCCCAGCGGAGCACCCGCCACCGCAGCAGCACCCGCCAGTCCACGAGTGCGACGAATAAGCCCACGCCCGGCGCGAGGAGGATCGAAGCGGTCGTGTGGGAGAAGGACAGCGCGTAGGTGGCCAGGGCAAGCAGGAGATCCCGGTCAGTGCGGGTGCGCTGCCAGCGGAGGAGGAGCCAGAGGACAGCCGCGGCGAAGAGGCTGTGGAGGCTGTAGATCTCAACGGAGACGGCCTGGGACCAGAACGTCTGCGTCACCCCAACCACGAGCGCGGCAGCGAAGGCGACGACACGGCGGACCTCGAGCTCGAGGAGCACGAGAAACAACAGCGCGCAGGCGGCCACCCCGAACGCAGCTGACATGAGGTCGACTCGAACAGCGTCAGTTCCGAGCGGGACGATGCGCACCACGAGCGCGAGCAGCAACGTGAACAGCGGGTAGCCAGGCTGGTGGGACGTGCCGAGTACGCGGCCGAGGTACTGGAACTTCGCCGTGTCCGTGCCATACCCGACGTCTCGCAGCAGGGTCGCTGCGTACAGCACGCCGAGCACGAGGGTGAGTGCCAGGAGCCATGCCCGCGGCGCCTCCCACAGCGCCCCGGGGGCGCGGGGGTGTCCCCCGCCTGCTCGCGGCTGGCCCCGAACCGCGCGTCCCATTCGGGCGGCAGGCGGCGCCTCAGCCGAGGAGGTCACGCAGGAACTTCCCCGTATAGGAGGCGGGCACAGCGGCAACGTCCTCAGGCGTGCCAGCGACGACGACCGTTCCACCGGCTGCCCCACCCTCCGGCCCAAGGTCGACGACGTAGTCGGCGGTCTTGAGGACGTCGAGGTTGTGCTCGATGACGATCACGGTGTTGCCTCTGTCCACCAGGCGGTGCAGAACCTCGAGCAGACGTCGCACATCGTCGAAGTGGAGCCCTGTGGTCGGCTCGTCGAGGATGTAGACGGTCTGGCCGGTGGCGCGCTTCTTCAGCTCGGACGCCAGCTTGACCCGCTGCGCTTCGCCCCCCGACAGGGTCGTCGCAGGCTGGCCGAGCCGGAGGTAACCAAGGCCGACGTCGCTGAGCGTCTGCAGGTGGTTGGCGATAGCCGGGATCGCTGCGAAGAACCCGAGCGCTGTGTCGACGGTCATGTCAAGCACCTCGGCTACCGTCCGTCCCTTGTAGTGCACCTCCAGCGTCTCGCGGTTGTAGCGCCGCCCCTTGCACACCTCGCAGGGGACGTACACGTCGGGTAGGAAGTGCATCTCGATCTTGATGGTCCCGTCGCCCTTGCAGGCCTCGCAGCGGCCGCCTCTCACGTTGAACGAGAACCGGCCAGGCTGATAGCCGCGCACCTTCGCCTCGGGGGTGGCGGCGAACAGGCGACGGATGTGGTCGAAGACCCCGGTGTAGGTCGCGGGGTTCGAGCGCGGGGTGCGCCCGATCGGGGACTGGTCGACGACGACGACCTTGTCGACGTGCTCGAGACCCTCGACGCGACGATGGCGCCCGGGGGCCTGGCGCGAGCCGTACACATGGCGCATGAGCACTCGGCTGAGAACGTCGTTCACGAGCGTCGACTTGCCAGAGCCCGACACCCCACTCACGCATGTCAACACGCCGAGCGGGAAGGTGACGTCGACGTCGCCCAGGTTGTGCTCGCATGCCCCCACCACGGTGACGATACGCCCGGGGTCGACCCCTCGTCGGGTGGCAGGGGTCGGGATGGTGAGCTCGCGCGACAGGTAGCGGCCGGTAAGCGAGGCACGATTGACCTTGAGTTCGGCGACGCTGCCGGCGTGGACGATCTCCCCGCCGTGCTCGCCGGCGCCCGGCCCGATGTCGACGATGAAATCGGCCGCCTCGATGCTCGCCTCGTCGTGCTCGACGACGATGAGCGTGTTGCCGAGATCACGCAACCGTAGGAGTGTCTCGATCAGCCGGGCGTTGTCGCGCTGGTGTAGTCCGATGGAGGGCTCGTCGAGCACGTAGAGCACCCCGACGAGCCCGGCCCCGATCTGGGTCGCGAGCCGGATGCGCTGGGCCTCCCCTCCCGACAACGACCCGGCGGAGCGGTCGAGCGTCAGGTACTCGAGGCCGACATCGAGCAGAAAGCGCAGCCGTGCTCGGATCTCCTTCAACACCCGGGACGCGATGAGCGCGTCACGCTCGGAGAGGTCGAGGTTCGCGGCGGCGGCTTGGGCGTCGGCGACCGAAAGTCCGGCGAAGTCTGCGATGCTCATGCCACCCACGGTCACTGCGAGCGCGACCGGCTTGAGGCGTCGCCCATCGCAGGTTGGGCACGGCACCTCGCGCATGTACTGCTCGATCTGGGACTTCGTGTACTCCGAGGTGGTCTCGGCGTGTCGACGCAGCAGCGAGGGAAGCACCCCCTCGAAGTGCGCCTTGTATGCCCGGCGCCGCCCGTAGCGGTTCACGTACTCGACGTGGACCCGGTGCGGCAGCCCGTGGAGCAGGACGCGACGTACCCCAGGGGGCAAATCTCTCCAGGACGTCTCGGGGTCGGCGCCCTGATCGCGAACGACTGCCTTCAGGATCTGCTGGTAGTAGTTGCTCTGGTTCCCTCCTGCCCACGGAAGGATGACGCCCTCAGCGACTGACAGGTCCGGGTCGCCGATCACGAGCTCCTGATCGACGGTGAGCTGGGTCCCGAGTCCACTGCAGGCCTCGCAGGCCCCGTACGGCGAGTTGAAGGAGAAGTTGCGTGGCTCGAGCCGACCGAAAGACAGACCGCACTCGGGGCAGGCGAGGTGCTCGGAGAACGTGAGCAGCTCAGGGGTGCCACCAGGGTCCTCCCGGCTCGGCATCACCTCGATGAGGGCGATGCCCTCCGCCAGCTGAAGGGCGGTCTCGATGGAGTCGGTCAGTCGTCGCCGCAGATCGCCCTTCTGCACGAGCCGGTCGATGACGACATCGATCTCGTGCTTGCGGTGCTTGTCGAGGCGGGGCGGGGCGGTGAGGTCGTAAATGTCCCCGTCGACCCTGACCCGGGCATAGCCCTGGGTGGACAGCTGCTGGAAAAGGGACGCGTACTCGCCCTTGCGTCCGCGGACGACGGGAGCGAGCACCTGGAAGCGAGTGCCCGGGGGCAGCTCGTGGACCTGATCGACGATCTGCTCGGCGGTCTGGCTCGCGATCCGCCGCCCACACTTGGGGCAGTGCGGAATGCCGATGCGGGCGTACAGCAGGCGCAGGTAGTCGTAGATCTCGGTGATCGTGCCGACCGTTGACCGGGGGTTGCGGGAGGTGGATTTCTGGTCGATCGAGATCGCCGGCGACAGCCCCTCGATGAAGTCGACGTCGGGTTTTTCCATCTGGCCCAGGAACTGCCGGGCGTACGCGGACAGCGACTCGACGT
>JALYGD010000278.1 GCA_030777265.1 Actinomycetota bacterium
CGATCGCCCCGGCTGTGCCGCGTCCGACCTCGGTAGGCACCAGCGGCAAGGGTGAGACCGTGAGACCGGAGACCCGCAGCACGGCGACGTCGAGCTGTGGGTCGAACAACACCGGAGTCGCCCGCGAGCGCCTCCCGCCCTGGATGACGTTGGGCTGGTCTATACCCGCTACGACGTGCGCGTTCGTGATCACGAGACCGGGTGCGGCGACGAAACCCGAGCCCTCTGAGATGCCCCCGCAGCCCGTACCGGTAATCTTCACGGTCGCGTCTGCGGCGCGAGCAACGGCTGCACGGACCACGGGCTCGGGAGGGGCCGGCAGCGGCCCGGTGGGCTGAGGCTCGAGGCCGACAAAGGCATGCGGGAGGTTCCCGAGACCGATCAGGGCCTGGACGCGGGCGAAGACCGACGGGGCCGGAGGCATGACCTCGTCGACCGTGCGCAGGATGACCGATTGGTGGATAGGGACGGCCAACTCGCGCACCGGGCCGGCAGCGAGCATGCTCGCCACGAGCCACCCCGACACGAGCGTGGCGACGACCGCCACGACCGCGCCCGACGCTGCGTCGAGCCCGGCGAGTCGCAGCGTCCGCAGGGCACCCCACAAGCGCACCCCGATCTGGCGGCCTATGGCCCCGAGCACGGACGCGGTCAGGAAGACGACCGCAAGGGAGACGAACAGCCGTGTGACCTGATCCGGCGTGAGCCGGGCGACGACGGGAGCGATCGCCGAGCCGAGCGCGAGCCCACCGATGACCCCACCGAACGACAGCACCTGGATGGCGGCACCGAGCCACAGGCCGTGTATCGCCGCAGCGATGACGATCACCACGAACAGGATGTCGACCAGGTTCACCGCGATGTCCTTCGTTCCGGCGTACGGGGTTCGAGCGGCCTGCGACCAGTCCGTGACGAGGTCGCCTCCGCGCGCGCCGATCGCGGCGCCCAACGTGACATGACGCCCGACAGGAAGCGTGACCTCCGCTTCCCACCTCCCCCCACCCAAGACACGTGGAGGTGAGTTCGTGCGCGGGTGAGACCGACGTAGAGGAGCCGGTTCTCCTCCGCCACCGCCGAACGGGGATCTCGGACATGGAGGCCGAGGCGCTCGTCGCGGGCCACCGCGAGGCGGCTGGGGATACGACCCTCTTCGACGGATACCACGAAGATCGCGTCGAACTCGAGGCCTTTCGCTCGGTGGAGGGTCAGGAGGTCAACGCCTCCCCCATCAGGGGCCCGGCCGAGCGCGGCCCGGCGGCGGAGTTCGGCGAGAAAGTCGCACAAAGTGGCGTCAGGGCGGGCCTCGTACAGCTCCCTGGCGAGTTCGACAACGACGGTTAGGTCGGACCAGCGTTCCCGTGCCAGGTCCCCTTCCGGCTCGGCGTCGGACCAGCTCATGCGGGAACGCAGGATGCTGGGCACGAGCCGGTCGAGACGCGCTGGGGCGGGCAGGGCGCCGTCGAGAGCGGCCCGCACATCGTCCATCGGCTCCACTCCCTCGCGCTTCCGCTCGGCTGCGGCGAGCACGGCGAGCGCCTGGGTCACGTGACGACGTGTGAAGAAAGGCTGGCCGCCGCGAACCACGAAGGGGATCCCCGCCGCCGCGAATGCCTCCTCCCAGGCCTCTGACTGCGCGTTGGTGCGGTAGAGCACGGCCATCTCCTGCCAGGCGACGCCGGACCTGTTGAGGGTCCGGCAGCGAGCGATGACCAGGTCACGTTCGTCCTGCCCAGTCTGACACTCGACGAGCGTCGGGCTAGGACCATCGCCACGGACGGCCTCGAGCGACTTGCGGGGGCCCATCCGCGGCAGTGTCGCGGCAGCAATATCGAGCACAGGTTGGGTCGAGCGGTAGTTTCGGCGCAGCTGCACGATCGTGGCGGCCGGATAGCGGGCTCGGAACGCCGCGAGGTAGCACGCGCTGGCGCCGGCGAAACCATAGATGGCCTGGTTCTCGTCCCCGACGACGCACAGATCGTCGTGATCGCCCGTCCAGGCGGTCAGCAGGTCCCACTGCAGACGGTTCACGTCCTGGAACTCGTCGACCGTGAAGTGGGTGTAGCGGCTCCGAACCGCAACCCTGACCTCCTCGACGGTTCGGACCAGCGTGGCACACACCGCGAGCATGTCCTCGAAGTCGATCCTGCCGACGGCCGACTTCGCCACCTCGTAGGCGTCGAACAGTTCCGCGAAGAGGTCCGTGATGAGCCCGGGTTGTCCTCCCCGCGGCCAGGGCCCATCATGGGTGCGCAACGCGGCCCGATATGCTTCGCGGTCGAGCACCCAGCGGGGGGCGGGCCCGTCGAGGAACACCGTCGCGAGGTGGTTCGGCAGGCGCGGCTCTGTGCCACCTCCGCAGTTTGCTTCGGTTGGAACGGCCGCGCCCTGGGCCTTCACCCACTCGACCTCCGCGGCGAGATCGGCAGCGGCGATGGCGACGAGAGGCCCGCCCAGCCGGTGGATGATGGGGACGAGGACAGGCAGCTTCGACGGCAGCACCTCGGGTGCCACTCCGCCGGTCACCCGCGGCCAGAAGTGGGCGACCTGACGCAATGCGGCGCTGTGGAAAGTGGCCGCGCGCACTCCCCCGCGTTCACCGGCGGGGATACCACGCCGCCGCAACCGCACGATCAACTCGGTAGCGGCCTTGTCGGTGAAGGTAACGGCAACGACGCTCGCCGCCGGCACGACTTGGCGGGCCACCGCGTTGGCGATGCGCTCGGTGACGACCCGCGTCTTGCCCGTCCCGGGACCGGCGTAGACGGCGAGGGGACCGCACACCGTTTCGACGGCGCGGCGCTGCTCTCCGTCCAGCACGGGGACGGTCATCGTCGCCAGGCTAGCAACAGCCCGGAGCTTCCCAGTGGCGCCGACTGCTCGCGAGGACGGGAGTCGGGCTCAGGCCGGGGCCGGCGTGGTGTACCTGTCAGGGGCGATACGCTCGTGCCACCGACCTACCACCGCGACGAACTCGTCCGGCACCTCGATCATGGGTGCGTGACCCACGCCTTGGAAGACGTGGTGCTCCCAGTCGGAGCGCCGACTTCTGAGACCCTCGATGACGTGGGTCGTGATCAGCCGGTCAGCGTCGCCCCACAGCAGCAGGCAAGGGACATCGATGCGCTCCACCGCCTCGTTCAACTCGGTCGCCTCGGCGATCATCGCCACCAGTGAGCTGGCGGCCTCACACAGCGCCGACCGTCTCCAGGGCTCGACCTTCGCGCGCTCGACGTTCTCGACGAGGACCTGCCGGTAGTTCTCGCGCAGGCGGGCCGTCTCGCTGAGCACGGACGCCAATGACTCGTCGACGAGGTCCTCCGCGCTCTTCGTGCGGAAGCCCACCTCGACGAAGAGCCGCCCCAAACCGGGCAGAGCGACCGGCAGGATACGGGCGAGGACCGGTCGCCCGAGCTTCAACATGGCTCGTCGTGGAGCCGGGAGCGCAGGGTTTACGAGCGCAAGGCGCCCGACCCGATCCGGCTCTCGGCTGGCGACGATCGTGCCGATGAGCCCGCCCATCGAATTGCCGTAGAGCGTGATCCTCTCCCAGCCCAGCGCATCGAGCAACGCAGGCACGAACCCGGCATTCGCGCGCACGCGAGCCGACCCACCCTCCGGGACGAGCGTG
>JALYGD010000279.1 GCA_030777265.1 Actinomycetota bacterium
TGTGGACCGGCTCGCCGGTTTCGCGGTCCCACACCACGGTGGTCTCGCGCTGGTTGGTGATCCCGACCGCAGTGAGGTCGCTGCTCGCGATCCCAGCCTCCGCGACCGCCCGCGCGGCTACGTCACGTGAGACTCTCCAGATCTCCTCGGGATCGTGTTCAACCCAGCCCGGCCGCGGGTAGTGCTGCCGGAACTCAGAATAGGCTTCCCCTGCCACCGCCCCGTCGGCGTCGATGAGAAGCACCCGGGTACCGGTGGTGCCTTGATCGATCGCGAGGACGTGGTCGGCCACCTTTCCTCTCCTGGTCGCGCTGCGATGCGACATCCTCGCGCACATCCATCCGGGGAGAGGTGAAGCCGAACGCCCAGCGCACGTCCCCGGCGCCGGTACAGGCCGCTGGGCGGCCGTGGGACAGCAGTATCCGCCCCCGCTGGACCTGGCGAGAGGACACGGCGTGCTCCCGGTTCGAAGTTCGTTCACCGCTATCCTCGTGCCTTCACGGCCCCAGTCCGGCGCGGGCGTGATAAGCCTCCTCCCGCGGAAGGTCGTGCGAACGTGTTCGAGGCGAACGTCGAATGGCTGTCCGTGCAGTTCGTCACGAGCGCCGTGCTGCCCGTCCTGGGGGCCGTCCTGCTGACAGCGACGGCATACGACCTCGTCCGCACCGTCTTCGACGTGGGACAGGGTGGGGGGCCCATCACCGGGAGAGCGTCGAAGTTGCTGTGGCAGGGCGTGCTCGCCCTGCGCGCCCGTGGTGTCTCACACCGCACCGTCGAGCGGCTCGGGCTCGCAGTGGTGATCTCTGTCGTGGGAACCTGGCTCGTCGCGATCTGGATGGGCTGGACCCTCGTGCTGAGCGGTGATCCTGACGCGGTGGTGGAGACGGGCACCAGCCGGCCGGCTACCTTCTGGGAGCGTGCGTACTTCGCCGTCACTTCCCAATTCGTACTGGGGAACGGGGAGTTCCAGGGGGGTACGACTGGCTGGAGATTCGTGGTCGGAGCCACGAGCGTGACCGGTCTGCTGGTCGTGACGCTGTCGATCACCTACCTCCTGCCGATCATCGATGCCGCGAGCGATCGTCGCCGGCTCGCCGGGACGATCTTCGCGCTCGGTGACACCCCGCAGGAGATCGTCCTCTCGGTGTGGAACGGCTCGAACGTCGCCGAACTTCACGATCACCTCACGACGCTGCTGCCGTCGCTCACCTCGATGGGGCAGCGCCACCTCGCCTACCCGGTGCTCCACTTCTTTCACAGCTCGTCGCGGCGTACCGCCATCGCCCCGGCGCTCGCCGCCCTCGACGAGGCCCTGGGCATCATCCGGTACGGCCTCGAAGCGACCGAACGGGAGTCGAGCAGTTTCACGGCTGTCCGGAGGGCGATCGGCGAGTTCCTCCCGACCCTCCAGCTCTTTCCGATCGGTGACGAGGTGCCGCCGACCCCGCGGCTCGACCGCCTCCGCGCCTGCGGCGTGCCCATGCGTCAGGACGAGGAGTTCGCGAGCTCGCTTGAAGCGGACAGCCGAAGGCGTTGCCTGCTCCTCGCCACCGTCCGCGAGGACGGGTGGGAGTGGGGGGACGTCATCGGCGACGACGACCAGTTGCGGTAAGGCAACCCGGTGGCGCCGTGAGGGCGTGCGCCAGCGCGGCCGGCGCTGAAGCCCGTATATGTCCCGGCGATGCCCTGAATGGACGGTCACGGAGCAAGGGTCGATACTGAGGGTCATGACACCCTGGCTCGCCCAGTCGCCTCCGCCGCCGAATCTACGCCCCGGATTCGACGTCAGCCCCCTGCAGCGCGCACTCGGGTCGCTCGAGCAACTAGCGGTCGGCTTCGTCGGGAACCTGCCCCGGTTCCTCGTCGGCTTGCTCATCTTCGCGCTGTTCCTGGTGGCGGGCAGGTTGGTCCGTCACCTGAGCGAGCCGCGCCTCACCGCCCTGCGCACGCCGAGCTTCGGGAAGGTGTTCGCTGCGCTCGCTCAGGCCGGAATGGTCATCCTCGGCCTCGTCGTCTCGCTCCCGATCGCGTTTCCTTCGATGAGCGTCGCCAGCTTGCTCGGCGGGTTGGGACTGCTCAGCATTGCGGCGGGATTCGCCTTTCAGGACATCCTCAGCAACCTCCTCGCCGGACTCCTCCTGATCTTTCGCCAGCCGTTCTCCACCGGCGACCAGATCGAGGTCTCCGACTTCAAAGGCGGCGTAGAAGCCATCACCATCCGAGAGACGCAGCTGCGGACGTTCGACGGACGGCTCGTCATCATCCCCAACAAGGACGTCTACACGAACGCCATCATCGTGCAGACCGCCTACGAGGCCGTCCGTACGAGTGTCGACGTCGGGGTCGCGTACGGTAGCGACCTCGCCGCCGCCCGCCGCATCGCCTGCAACACGCTCGCGACGGTCGATGGCGTCCTCACGAGTCCCGAGCCGCAGGCGTACTACGAGGAATTCGGCGATTCGGCGCTCACCCTCGAGCTGCGCTACTGGACCCGCCCCCAGCAGGCCGAGGTCAGTCGCATCAGGGATCGGGTCGTGGCGGCCGTCCACGACGCGTTCGGGGATGCGGGCATCGAGATGCCCTTCATGACCGTCACGCTCGACGCGGGCGAGAGCTTTGCTCGCGCCATCGGGGGCACCGATCTGGGCGTGCAGAGGGCCGGGCACGAGGCACGGAAGTCGCCCGCGTGACGGGAGGTTCAAAGCGCGGGTGGTCGCCTCCGCTCGACGGTGAGCTGATCGATCGCAAGGACTCCCGGCCCGATGAAGACCACGGCGAGCGCGCCAGCGAAGAGTGCGAGGTCGAGTTCGGCCCCACAGCCGCTGCCCTGGGCAGCGATGAAGCCTGATCGGGGCCATTTGACCAGCAGGGTCGTGCCGATCATCTCGAAGGCCATCAACAGCCCGACCAGTCGTGTGAGCAGTCCAGCGATGAACATGACTCCCCCCACCACCTCGAGGACAATCACGAGCCATGCCACGAGCGTTGCTGCGGGAATTCCCAGACGCGCGATGCTCGTGGCCAGGCCGGACCCCCCGCCCAGCAGCTTCGGCCACCCATGGGCGAGGAAGGTGACGCCCACCATCACACGCAGGAGCAGCGGCCCCACGCCACTCAGCCCATGCAGGAACGGCAAAGAAAGAGCGCTCACGTTCAAACCTTCCCTTCGGTGCGGTCGGTCGCGGTTCCTGGAGTTCCCGGCGGCGGCGACGCCCACTACCGCGATCCGCGGGCGCTCGAGGTCCTCGAGGACGATCCCGCCGGAGCCTGCTAGCCACGCGGAGCGAGCTCCAGCTCGTCCTCGGGGAGGCGGCCGCGTCCGAGCTCGAGAACGAAGTCCACGAAGGCGGCGACCTGTGGCGGGTGGTCGCGCTCCCGCGCGACCAACAGGTAGAGGTTACGCACGACAGGAAGGCCAACGAGCCGCACCGCCCGCGCCCGCCTGCTCAGGTGAGGCTGCAATGCCCGCGCGGACAGAAGACCGACTCCCAGCCCGGCCTCGACTGCGGAGAGCACCGCGCGGCTGCTGGTCAGGCGCAGCACCTCGTGATGGGCGGGCAGAGACAGGCCACGCGCGGCCACGACCTCGAGGAACGTGCGCAACGTCCCTGAGCCCTCTTGGCGGAGGATCAGCCTTTCCCCTGACAACGCCTCCAACCGCACGGCCGACCGCGCCGCCAGCGGGTGGGTCGCGGGAACGGCGAGCACGATCTCATCCTGGGCGATCGCCTCGCAGCGCAGGCGCGGATGATCGACTGCCAGCCCCGAGAACCCGACATTCCACTCCCCAGTGAGTACCTGTGAGGGCACCGCGGCCGAGTCCGTGACCCACTCACGGATGGTGACCTTGGGGTGGCGCGCCCGGAAACGCACGACCAGGTCCGGCACGACGAACTCACCGGGGGTACTGCTCGCCACGATGCGGATGTCACCAGAGAGGTCGATGCGTGGGTGGGGGACCGCATCGCGCAGCGCTTCGTACTCGAGCAGCGTCCGCCGCGCGAATGCCAAGAGCCGTTCGCCGGCAGCGGTCAGTCGGACGCCGCCGCCTGTGCGTGCGAGCACATTCGTGCCCAGCTCGGCTTCGAGCCGCTGGACCTGGCGGCTCACCCCCGGCTGACTTCGTCCGAGCTGGCGAGCGGCCTTCGAGAAGCTGCCGGACTCAACCGCAGCGCAGAAGGCCCGCAGTTGTTCCATGTCCATGAAGGCCCACCGTTCCGTTGCCTCTCATTATGCTGCCTCAGCCATGCGGTTTTGGTATGGCTGCTTGACGTGTGCTCTACCTCGGCAGTTGAGTCGGGAGCGTCGCCGGCTCCGCGCCGTATGCGGGGACCATCTGGGAGGAGCATCCGTGGGCATGACAGCGCTGGGCACCTATGGGGAGGCGCTCGACCGAGCCATCGCCGAGGTCATTGCACCCCAGGCGCCGGAGATCGACGCTGAGGGGCGTTTTCCGCGCGATGGCATCACCGCGCTCGCGGAAGCCGGCATCCTCGGCCTCGTCAGCGCACCCGAGGTGGGGGGCGGTGGTGAAGGTCTGAGCGCCGCCGGCCAGGTCGTGGAGAGGCTGGCCCAGGCCTGCGGCTCCACGGCCATGGTGGTGATGATGCACTACTCGGCGGTGGCGGTCATCGAGGCCTACGGGCCCAGGGGCGTGCGTGAGGGGATTGCGCGGGGGGAGCACCTCACCACCTTGGCGCTGTCCGAATTCGGTTCCCGCAGCCACTTCTGGACCCCGATGAGCGCTGCATCTCGAACGAATGGCCGGGTGGCCCTGGAAGCGCGCAAGAGCTGGGTGACCTCGGCGGGGGAGGCGGACAGCTACCTCTGGTCGAGTCGCCCGCTCGACGCCACCGGGCCGATGACGCTGTGGCTCGTGCCAGCCGACACGGGCGGTCTGAAAGTCGGCCCACCCTTTGACGGGCTGGGCCTGCGAGGCAACGCCTCGACGTCGATCACCGGCGAGGAAGTTGCCGTCCCCGAGTCCGCTCGGCTGGGGGAGGACGGCGC
>JALYGD010000280.1 GCA_030777265.1 Actinomycetota bacterium
AAAAGGTACGTAGGTCTCCCGGCTCGGATACGTAGGACATCCCGATGACGCGCGGTCCACTTCGGGCGAATATCGCTATACGGACGACGTGATCGTCTGGGAGCACAGGCACACGCATTCACAGGCAGGGGAGCCGGAACGCCGGCTCGACCTGGCCGGAGCGGTCGAGGTCGCCTGACTCCAGTAGACCGGCTACCCATGCGACGAGGTGACCAGTGCCAGGCTATGAGGGTGACGAAAAGCTTCTCTCTCCGAGCGAGGTCGCACGCCTCTTTGGCGTGCATCCGAAGACGATCGCTCGGTGGGCGGACGCTGGCCAACTCACGCCGTACCGCACACTCGGTGGTCACCGCCGCTACCGAGCGGGGGAGGTAGAAGCGCTGCTGCGAAGGCAGAAGACGTCCCGCCTCGCAACGGCTGAAGTCGGTGACGGTGCGAGATGGAGCTGGGAGGACGAGTTCCGCGAGGAGTGGTGAGGCGCGGTTGGTGCGGAGCTGGGTGCTCGGACTCCGCGAGGCCGAGCTCGCCGACTGGTTGCAGAGAGCATCATTTGAGGGTCGGCTCGTTCCTACGACTCCTGGTGCAGTCCGAACAGCCCAGAGGCCCTGCGCTCCCGCACGCCGACAAGCGGAAGCCAAGTCAGGCTGTCTGCCACATCTAGGTCTCGCAAGCCTGTGACCAGGCCTCCGGGTTGACTGCGTTGTCGGGTACCCGGCCAGCGAGGGCTTCTTCGACCCCGTTTGCAGCCATCCGAGCCATGCGGGTGCGGGTGGCCACGCTGGCCGAGGCGATGTGGGGTACCAGCACCGCGCGCCGCGAGGCAAGCAACCCCCTGTGTACCTCCGGTTCATCCTCAAACACGTCGAGCCCGGCAGCGAAGATCCGGCCTCGCTCCAACGCGGATACGAGCGCTTCCTCGTCGACGACAGGACCACGCGAGGTGTTGACGAGTACCGCGGTCGGCTTCATTCGCTCCAGCTCTGGGGTGCCTATGAGGTGGCGAGTGGAATCGCTGAGCGGCACATGGAGACTGACGAAGTCGGAGCGGGTAAGGAGCTCATCCAACTCGTCGACGTATCCCTCCTCCCCCGTCGAGGTGCGGCAGTGGTGGAGCACGGTCACGTCGAACCCCACGACTCGTTGGGCCACCGTCCGCCCTATGCGCCCATAACCGATGAGGCCTAGCGTCGCCCCGTACAGGTCATGCCCGAGGTACTGGTCGATGTCCCAGCCCTGCCACCGCCCGGCGCGTAGGTCATGTTCTGCCTCCCCCAAGCGTCTGCCCGCGGAGATCATGAGGGCGACCGTCAGGTCGGCGACGGTACCGTCGAGTACGCCTGGGGTGTTACAGACGAGGACTCCTGCCTCGGTGGCGGCGTCGACGTCGATGTTGTCGTAGCCCGCTGCGACGTTGGCCACGGCTTTGAGTCGTGGCGCCGCGGCGATGAGGTCGGCGTCGATGTGGTCGTAGAGGAGGCAGATCAAGGCGTCGCAGTCGACGACCGCGGATACGAGCTGAGCATGGTCGATAGGTCCGTCCTCGCGAACGACGACCTCGTGCCGAGCGAGGACCTCGAGGCCGCCCGGCAGCGGCCGGGTTACAAGGACGCGCGCGGGCTCGCGGTGCTTCCGTCCATCGCTCATCATGCTCTCTTTTCACGCCGCCCTGTTCGGCAGCGACGGTGTCGGCTTCCCTCTCGTCGTTGCTCACGTTCTCCTCGCGGGAAGCTGTGGCGGCGGTGGCGGCCGTGGGAGGGTGCGAATCGTTAGCAACCATTGACCGTTGTGCAGCAGGTGGGTCGGAAACCTCGTAGCCTCGCGGGGTGGTTCGCATCCTGGCTGTGGCCGTCGCCTTCGTCATTGCCGTCGTCTTCGGGCCGAAGTGGGTCCTCGCACCCCTGTTGGGCTACGTGATCTTCCGGATCGGCACCGCGATGCTCCGCAGCATGGCGGAAGGTGGTCCTGGTCGAGCCGACCCGCCCGAGCCGGTCTTCAACCGACCCGAACGGACCCTGTACTGGTGCGAGCAGTGCGGCGTCGAGCTCCTCCTGGTCGTGCGGGGGGCCGATACCCCTCCACGTCACTGCGGCGAGCGCATGCACGAGCGCATCGAACTCATGCACGAGTAAGGAGGAGAGAGTGGGGATCGGTCTCAACGAACTGCTTGGGCTTTTCGTGGTGGTGCTCGTCGTCGTTGTCGTCGGCGGATTATGGACCGGGACGTGGCTCCGATTGCGGCGTACGCCGCCGCCCCCCCCGGCACCCTCGGCTGGCCCTCGTCAGGCTGATGCCCGTCCTGATGCCCGTCGCGAGGACAGCAGTTGCCTTGGGCACGATCCGCTCTCGTGAGGTCGCACGAACCAACGAAGATAGCTCCCGCTGTCCACAGCTGTGGACGATGCTGTGGATGAATAACATTGCTGTGACTCGAACCCCCGCGAGACGTTGCTCACTTTCAGCTCATTCGCTGGCGCAGATCGTTGCCCCAAGGTTCCTGGGCCGGCCTGACGGAGATCGCCAGGAACCGGATTCCTAGCGCCATGTGGTCAGCAGAACGAACCCTGCGGTCATGAGGGCGAACCCAGCGAGCAGAAGCCAGTTCGACTCGAACAGACCTGGCAGGTAGTTGACGAGGACGACGAGGAGCCCGAGCCCGACCAGCGTAAGGCCCGCGACCGGGACCCAACGCGGACTCGGTTTCGGTTTTACCGGAGGGCCGGCAGCCTGCTGCAGGCGGGGACGGGGCTTGCCCTTGCGGCGGTGTCTGCTCCGCGGCACCTTCAGTCCAGATAGATCGACGATGGGTCGATGCTAGCGGCTGGTCCGTGCCATGGACGCACCCTGCGGTGAGGCCAATGAGGAGAGGGTCGGTGTCGACAGCTCGTGTCCTGCGCGGAGTAGGCTGGATGCTCATCGGCAGCGGTGCGCTCGTGCTGCTCTATGTCGTCTACCTGCTCGCTTTCACCAATGTCATCACGGAGAGGGCCCAGGACGACCTGCTGACCACCTGGGAGGCGCAGGTCGGCAGGTTGCCGATGGGCGATCCGGCACCTGCTGGCGCTGTCCGGACTGTACCCACGCCTTCACGTGCAGCGACGCGCGGAATCGAGCTTGGAAACGCCTTTGCCGCCATCTGGTTCCGGCGGCCGGGCAGCCCTGCCCCCGTGGTCCATGATGGGCCCCTACTGGCAGTCGAGGGCGTTGCATTCGAGCAGCTGAAGCGCGGTCCGGGCCATTACCCTTCGACGGGGCACCCGGGCCAGTCGGGCAATTTCGCCATAGCTGGGCACCGCACGACCTACGGCGCCCCGTTCTTTCACCTCGACCAGCTCATTGCCGGCGACGAGGTGCACGTCGTCGACCGTCAGGGGCACGAGTGGACCTATGTGGTACGGACCCGCCGGATCGTGAGCCCGAACGAGGTGTGGGTGCTGGGCGAGGATCCGCTTGGGACCGGCGAGCCGACCATGACGATGACAACGTGCCACCCGCGTTTCAGCGCATCGCAGCGACTGGTCGTGTTTGCCGAGTTGGCGGGTAGAGGCGTTTGAGTGCGCCGGGATAAACCGGGGCAGGGAGGAGAGGATGAGCGAGCCTGACGTGAAAGGAGTAGCGACCCAGGACGTCCCGAGTCAGCGTCGGCGTCCGCGAGGGCGAGGCGAAGTGTTGCCGGGGGTACGCGCAGGCTTTGCAACGCTCGCACATCGTTGCTCGATGGCTCCCGACCCCTCGCACCCAAGCCAGGAGCCCAGTGTTGGCAGCGCACCCTGAGATCTGTGCGGGGGGGCGCCCGCAAGGGCGGTCCCTAGCGTAAAGGGTTTGAGGAGAATCTGTCTCAGGAGGGGCCATGGCACGATTGGTACGGATCGCCGTCATTGCGGTCGTCGTTGCTGCCGTTATCTGGGTGCTGTTCACTGCGGTCTTTCCCTGGATCGAGTCCTACATGGAGAACCCGAGCATCGGTATGTGACGGACGCGACGCCGGCGGCAGTCGCCCAGCCGTCACACTCCAACCATGCTCAGACGTGAGACTTCAAACGTTTCGGGCCACCAGGTAGAGGGCGAGGTCACGCAGGGCCCTGCGAGCTTCCTCCTTGATCGGGAGCGCTTCCAGCTCCTGCATGGCCTGCTTGAACAGCTCGTCGGTCCAGCGTTGAGTTGCCGCCAGACCTCCGGATGCGTGCATGAGCCCCCGCAGTTCGTCGGCCTGCTCCTTTGAGAGGTTCGGACGGCCGAGCAGGGAGTCGAATCGAGCCCGGGACGGCGGGTCGAGCCGCTCGGCAGTGAGGGCGACGAGCAGGGTGCGCTTGCCCTCGGTGAGGTCTGACGCAGTGGGCTTGCCAATTTCCGCCTCGGCTCCGAAGACGCTGAGCACGTCGTCGCGTAGCTGGAACGCCTGCCCGAGCGGCAGACCAGCGGCCGCGAGCTTTCCGGCGATCTTGTCCCCGTCGGAAGCCAAGGCCGCACCGATTTGGAGCGGCCGCGCGACCGAGTAGCTACCCGACTTGTAACGCGCGATCGAGAGCGCGAGCTCGACCGACGTCGCCCCGCTCGAGGCGGCCTCCACATCCAGGAACTGCCCAGCCGTGACCTCTTCACGCATGGCGGTGAAGACCTTGAACGCGGAAAGCAGCCGCGCCGGGGCGACCTCACTGCGGAGGAAGAGCTCGTCGGCCTGTACGAATGCGAGGTCGCCCAGCAGAATCGCCGCGGCCTCGCCGTAGCGGTCGTGGCAGCCGGGTCCGACTGCGAGCGTAAGTCGCCGCGCAAAGGCGGCATGCACAGCTGGTCGTCCACGCCGCAGGGCCGCCTGGTCGATGACGTCGTCATGTACCAACGCACAGGTGTGCAGAAGCTCGAGGGCGAGGGCTGGGCCCATGACCGCTTGGGGGTCGCCACCTCCCGCAGCCTGGAAGCCCAGGAGGACGAACAACGGTCGCAGCCGCTTGCCTCCGCGCAGCACGAACGCGCGGAGCTCGTCAGCGAGTGGTGCGAGGTTGGGGTGGAGGCCCACGAGTCGAGCCCATAGGCGGTCGATTTCGCTGTCGAGTGCGATTTCCAGACGTTCGCGCAGACGTGCCACCGCAGGAGGCAGTTCTGGCATGCGCGGCGCTCTTTCGTCGGCGGCGACTCGCAGTATCGCGCAGAGGATGCCGAGGCACGTCGGGAACCCGGGACTGAGACGAGGTGCCACCGCCCAGGCTCACCTGTCGCTCGAGCAGCGAAGCCCTGTCCAGGCAGCCCTAGACTCGCATGGATGAGTGAGACGCGTGAACTCGGCGAGGATGGGCGCGGCCGTGGATCCCGAGAGGACAGTGCCGCTTCGGATGCCGCAGACAGCCCGACGGCCAACCCGAGGGCCAGGCAAGTTCGAGACGCCAGCCCCGCCACGATGCCCGGCCCGAGAGATCTGCCTCGCCCGTCGCTCGTCTCCTATCCTCCCGGGGTCCCACCCACCTACGAGTATCCTCAGGTCCCTCTCACCCGCTTCCTCGAAGACGCCGCCCGTGATTTTCCTGACCTCGCGGCGACTTGGTTCGAGAGGGCGACGATCTCGTATTCGGGTCTTCTGGAGCACGTCGATCGGCTCGCGGCTGCGCTTGCGGATCTCGGCGTGCAGCCCGGCACCCCGGTCGGGCTCGTGCTGCCGAACCTGCCGGCAGCTCCGATCGCGCTGTTCGCCTCACTGCGTCTCGCAGCGGTCGTCGTGCCGATCCACCCGACAGCCTCCAGCGAGGAGCTCCACCACCAGCTGGAGGACAGCGGCTGCGAGCTGGTGGTCTGCGTCGCACCGGTCCTCCCGCGCATCGAAGCAGGACAAGCACGCCTTCCACGCCTGCGCAGCATCATCACGACCCACGAGGCGGACTGGCTGTCGTTCCCGAAGAGCAAGCTGGTGGCGTTCAGGAGGCGGCGGCTGAGGCGGCCCCGGCATCCGCTGTCCGAAGCTGAGGTGCTCCGGCTCACCGATCTCCTGCGCGGCGCCGCTCCCACCGCCAAGCAGGCGCACACCGCGCCCGACGACATTGCTCTCATCGCCTATTCGAAGGGGACGGAGAGCCCGAGTCGTGGCATCGCGCACTCACATGCGAACCTCGTCGCAAACGCCTTTCAGGCGCGACTATGGATCGCTGACACTCAAGCCGGGAAGGAACGCGTACTCCTCGGTTTGCCTGCTGCGGACCTTCACGGCCTCGTGGTCGGTCTGCTGAATGGGATGCTGTCGGCAGCCACCCTGCTGCTCCTCCCACGCTTCGATGTCGAGGCCGCCCTCAAAATCATCGCCCAGCAGCGACCGACGCTCGTGTCAGGCGTGCCAGCCATGTACGCATCACTTGTCGAGCACGCCAGCGGGGGCAGCATGGATCTCAGCTCGATCCGCGTTGGCGTGTCGAACGGTCCGCTGTCTGGCGCTGTCGTCGGCCGCTTCCAAGCGCTGTCGGGGGGGCGGTTGCGAGAAAGCTACGGACCGTCCGGAACGTCGGCGCTTACGCACGCCAACCCCGTCTACGGACGAGCCGTCGAGGGTCGCATCGGGCTACCGGTGACAGACACCGTCTCCGCGGTCGTCGACGCCGCTGACCCGGCGCGGCTCCTGCCCGCCGGGCAGGCGGGTCGGCTCGCTGTTTCGGGTCCTCAGGTCGCGGGCGGCAACTGGAACCAACCGGAGGACACCGGGGCGGTGTTGCGGGACGGCTGGCTCGTCACGAGGGACCTGGCGGTTGCGGACGAGGATGGCTATTACGCGCTCCTCCAGTCCGGACCGGTACGTAACCGACCCAGTTCGCCGAACCCCGGAGAGGGGCGTCAGCTGCGCATGGAGGACCACGCAGAGAACAGCACAGAGGATCTCCGATGACCCGTATCCTCATCATCGACAATTATGACTCCTTTACCTTCAACCTCTGCCAGGAGCTTGGTGAGCTCGGAGCCGAGGTCGAGGTGGCTCGCAACGATACGTTCACGATCGACGACCTCGTCGCCGACCTGCCGGACGGCATCGTCATCAGCCCCGGGCCCGGTACCCCGGCCGACGCGGGCATGTCTTGTCACGTAGTGCGGGCGGTCGCGGGGCGGCGTCCTCTGCTCGGAGTCTGTCTCGGCCACCAGTGCATCGGACACGTGTACGGTGGACGGATAGTGGGCGCGCCCGAATTGGTTCACGGCAAGACCAGCCGCATTTACCACCGCCGCGAAGGCGTCCTGGCAGGCTTGCCCATGCCGTTCGAGGCCACTCGCTACCACTCTCTCCTAGTCGAGCGGGAGTCCTTTCCCCGCGACTTGAAGGTCACCGCCGAGACCGCCGGCGGGCTCGTCATGGGCTTGCGACACCGCCGTCTCGAAGTCGAGGGGGTCCAGTTCCATCCCGAGTCGATCCTGACCACCGTCGGTCCCCGCCTGCTCGCGAACTTCCTCACGCGCTGTGGCAGCACCGTGGAGGATCCAGCAAGCACCCCACGCGCGGCTGCCACCGCTGCCCCGGCAGATTCTGACGTTCCGGCCGCCCACTAACCGTCACCGGCGCAAGGCTTCGATGGCGTCTTGGACGTTGGTCACCGCTACCACCTCGATCCCTTCCGGGGAGACGTCACGGGCCTGCGCAGCCTGTTCGGCGGGGGCGAGGAAGATCGTCGCCTGCGCTAGCTCGGCGGCGTGGATCTTCTCCTCGATACCGCCGATCGGGCCGACCGCTCCCGACAGGACCACGGTGCCCGTTCCCGCGATCCGACGTCCGCGGGTGAGGTCCACCGGATCGAAGAGGTCGTAGACGGCGAGCGCCAGCATGAGGCCCGCTGAGGAACCTCCGATGTCGGAGACGTCGTCCACGGTGACCCCCTCCGGCAAGGCGATCCGTTCGTGCACCGTCATGACGGAGACGCCGAGTCCCGTCTGCGACGAGCCGGGGATGCTTCCGACAGCAATGTCAACGTTGAGCTCCGCATCGTCCCGTCGGACCGCGAGCCGGAGCTTCTCCCCAGGTGCCGCCCGAGCGGTTCTCACTGCCAGGTCGGTCGCCAACCTCACTGGCTCACCATTGACGGCCACAATGACATCACCCGGTTCGAGCAGCCCATCCGCATTGCTGCCTGGTACCACCTGCAGGACCTCGGCACCCTCCCCCGACACCGACACCTGGTGGCCGGAGAGGCGTAGCCCGACCGCCGCCGCCACACGTACGCTCTCCTCGAACAGGCGGGTCTGCGCCTGCCGGAACTCCTGCTCATTCACCCCCCCAGGCCGAATTGCGCTCAGGGGAACAAGCTCCGCGTTCGGGTCGAAGAACTGGGCCCCGACTGCCCGCACCGCGGTGGCCGGTCCGACGTTGACCGTGGTCATGAGCAACTCGCCGCTCAACGTGTCGGGCGCCCCAGTGACCCGCACGGTGTCCAACACCGGCATGGCTGGCGCCGGTGAGATGACATAGAGCGGCAGCGGCACGAACACCAGGGCGACAGCTATGACGAGCGCGGAGAGAGCCAAGAAGGCCTTTCTCACCCGCTCGCCTCGCACGGCACGAGCCGATCACGCCGACTCGCAGGGTGGGCCGCCTCGCGGAGCGGGGCGCGAAGGTTCGGCGCTGTGACGAGGAGGCCGGGGCGCTTTGACACATGGCAGGCGAACATGCCACGACGCATGGAGGCGGAGACCTTGCCATCGAGGAGAGGCGCTTGCGCGAGCACGCCGCAACGCTACCACTGGCCCCCGAAGGCTCGGCTGGTCCTTGCCAGACTTGCTGCCCGAGGGCTGCGCTCGGCCGGCCGATCGGTCTGCTCGACGCCAGGCTGCGGGCGATTAGGGTGAAGGTATGAGCCTCGACGAGCAGACTATCCTCGACCTCATCAACCTTCGCGATGACGTGGGCGTGCTGTCGGTGTTCGTGGGCATAACACCGGAACGTGCGGCTGAGCCCCGGCCTGGATGGCCCATCGCCATCAGAAATGAGCTGCGGGCGCTACGACAGCGGGTGAAGGAAGAAGGGCCCCACGAACGTTGGGTCGCGTTGTCCCAGCGGGTCGAGAAGCTCGAGCCCGAGCTCGAGCGTCTGCTCGACGCCTCCAGGTATGGGCGGGGTCGCGCCTTGTTCGCGAGCGTGGTCGATGATCGGGTCGAGACGGTCGCGATCCAGATCCCCTTTCAGGATCGTGTCGTCTTCGACCGCAGCGCCTACGTCCGTCCGCTCGTCGCTGTCTACGACGAAGCTCGACCGGCCGGTATCGCAGTCGTCTACAGCCGCGGGGTGCGACTGCTCGAGTGGCGTGTAGGGGAGGCGGAGGAGCTGTTCCACGAGGTGTTCACGGTCGGTGGGCGTGACTGGCGCGAACACACGGGGCCCGCGCCCGCCCAACCACTCGACACACGCCCCGGCGGACATCGGCGCGACCGCTACGAGGAGCGGGTCGACGAGAACCGCAACCGTTTCCTACGGGAGCAGGCTGGTGCGGTCGGAGACTGGGCCAACCGCCGCAGCTGGGATCGGCTGATCGTCGCCGGCGACCCCCGGCTCACGAAACCGTTCTCCGAGGAGTTGCATCCGTCACCGGGCGAGCAGCTACTCGTCTTCGACCTGTCGTGGGAGGAGGAAGCCCCGAACAACATCGCCGAGGCGGCCTGGGACCAGCTGAAGCCCCTGCGCCGGGAGCGGGAGCGCGATCTCGTCGAGGAGGCGAAGAATCGTGCGCTGGCAGGTGGGAGTGGCGCGCTCGGGCTCGACGACGTGCTCGCCGCGCTCAACGAGGGGCGGGTCGAACGGCTGCTGTTCGACGTGGACTCGTCGTTCTCGGGCTACCGAACACCCGAAGGGCTGCTCTATGCGACGGACCGGATACCGACGGTTCAGGAGACCATCGACGAGCCGCTCCTCCTGGAACGCATGATCGAGCGGGCGGTCACGACGAGCGCGAAGATCGCACCGCTGGAGGGTGAAGCGGCCGAGGCGCTGCGGGTACACGGAGGGGTCGCGGCGCTCCTTCGCTGGTAGCCGCGGCGGCACGAGTCGCCTTCTTCCACCTCCTCCGCGTGCCACGCTGCGTCCTTCCCGTTCTGCGTCAAACGGTCGTCCGTCAGCCGGGGGTCAGGACGCCCACAGAGGTGAGGGACGCTGCGGCCGAGACTCGCGTCGGCTCATTGCCTGATGCGGGACTCGACGACACGGGCCCGATCCTCGCTACGGTGGTGAGGTCGCGATAGGAGGACGGGGTGCACGTAGTCGTGATCGGTTGCGGGCGGGTCGGTAGCGGCCTGGCCCAACGTCTGCAGGACAGCGGACACACGGTGGCGGTCGTCGACAAGTCTCCGCAGGCGTTTCGGCGGCTGCCGGACACCTTCTCGGGAAGACGGGTGACAGGGCTGGGGTTTGATCGCGACGCTCTCGCCTCAGCCGGCATCGAGGAAGCCGAGGGTCTGGCCGCAGTCACGAACGGCGACAACTCGAACATTCTCTCGGCTCGAATCGGACGAGAGACGTACGGGGTCGAGCGGGTGGTCGCCCGTATCTACGATCCACGGCGGGCCGTGATCTACCAGCGACTCGGGATCCCGACCGTTCCGACGGTGGCCTGGACGACGGATCAGGTGCTGCGACGACTCTTTCCCGATGACACCACTCAGGAGTACGTGGATCCGACCGGAAGCGTCTGCCTCGTCGAACGCGACCTGCCCCTGACCTGGGTAGGCCGCCGCCTCACCCTCCTCGAGGAACCGGGACGCATCCGACTCGCGGCGGTGACCCGCTTCGGTGAGGCCCACGTGGCCTCCGAGGACCTCATCGGCCAGGAGCACGACATCGTCCATCTTGCCGTCGCGCTCGACGCTCTCGAGCAACTGCAGGCCCGGCTCGAGGGAGGGCAGGCCTGATGCGCGTGGCGATCGCGGGAGCAGGAAACGTCGGCCAGTACGTGGCTCGCACGCTGGAGGCGACCGGTTACGAGGTGTTGCTCATCGAGCAGGACCCTGAGGTGGTGGAGCGGGCGCATCTGAATCACGTCGAATGGCACGTGGCGGACGCGTGCGAATTCTCCTCCCTTGCTGCCGCGCGCGTTGACACCGTTGACGTGATGGTGGCGGTTACAGGTGACGACGAGGACAACCTCGTCATATCGCTGCTCGCGAAGCAGGAGTTCGCGGTCCCGCGCGTCATAGCACGCGTCAATCATCCCGAGAACTCATGGCTGTTCACGGAGGCATGGGGAGTTGACGTCTCGGTGTCGACCCCCCACCTCGTCACGTCGCTCGTCCAGGAAGCGCTCACGGTCGGCGATCTTGTCCGTCTTCTCATGCTCGAAGGCGGCAAGATTCGCCTGGTCGAGGTGACGCTGGCGGAAGACGCACCGGTCGTGGACCGACGCATCATGGACCTCGAAATCCCGCGTGATGCGACCTTCGTGGCCGTCGTCCGTCACGACCACGTCTTCGTCCCGCGTGGCGACACGACATTCGCGCCTGGCGACGAGGTGCTGGCCCTCGTCACCCCCCATACCGAAGACGATGTACGGCAATTGCTGACCGGCCGGTAACGCCCCCGGCGAGCGGCGCTCCACAGGAGCGACGCGAGAGGAGCCGTCTTCGGTCTCCTAAGACGGCGACGGTGGTGGTCGTGAGCGGCGCTCCACAGGAGCGACGCGAGAGGAGCCGTCTTAGGTCTCCTGAGACGGCGACGGTGGTGGTCCCGTATGTCAGCCGTCCCTATGACGAGGCGAGGGCAGCAACTCGTACTCTGGGTTGACGATGCGGTAGATGCGTCCCTCCGCGGCAG
>JALYGD010000281.1 GCA_030777265.1 Actinomycetota bacterium
CGCTGCCCGGCCTCGTGAAGTGGCTCCAGAATCACGTCACGGTGCAGGAACGGACCATCCTGCAATGAGATCGTGATCGAGGCGGTCTCACGGCAGGACGCGTCACCGTGCTCGCCGTCTACGAACCAGTGGCGTTCGAGGTGATGAGCCCCAAGGTCTTCGCACGCTTCCGGCACCGCGTCCGACGCATGGCGGAAGCGACCTCAGAGAAGGGCGGCCGAGGCGGCCGGAAGATTCCGCGAGTTGATCGCCAAACGACGAGGAGCAGGCGGTCCTGGCGGAGGACTCCGAGGGTCTCGATCTCGTCGCCCAGTAACTACCGCTGGATCTTGAACAGGTTCCGGAGGAGATCGAGTTCAACGGGCCTGGCGCCGACCGACCCATCCGTGCTCACCGAGATCACGTGCCGGTACTGCTCCTGCACAGATCACGAACAGCCCTCGGCTGGTTCACCCCCGGCGTGCGCCAAACTGATCTCACCACTCGGCGGATGAAATTCGCGCCAGTAGTTGCGGTCGCTTCATCCTGCTGGGTCGGGCGCGATGCCGATGAAGCGCGTGACGCCCACGGTTCTGCGGCTGGCCGGTCGCATCCTTCTTACCCAGATCCGCCGACCCGCCCCGCCGCGGCGGCTGCTCCTCGGAAGACGTCGCCGGGCTGTGCGGGAAGGTCGCCCCGCCTATGACGAGGCTGGAGGTCGAAGTCTGACGGGGGGTCGACGGGTGGCTGACGGCGTCGGCTCGACGAGCAGCCCGGGGTCGCGGAGCGCCCCCGGTGCCGGCACGCCAGACCATCCCCCCCTATAGCGCCCTATACTTGCCACCCCTTGTACTGCGCACGGTCGAGCCGCGCGGGGATCCGGGGGGTGCTGGCGGTGGGAGGTTATGACCACAACCGTTGTGCTCGAGCGGGGCCGTCAGGCGTTTGACGGGCTGGTTTGGGGGCGGGCCTACGCTGAGTTGTCGGCCGCGGACCGTGAGGCGGGGTTGGAGGCCGAGGACCTGACCCGGCTCGCCACGGCCTCCTACCTGACCGGCAGGGACGAGGCCAGCGACGCCGCCTGGGGGCGGGCCCATCAGGCGTTCCTGGATCGGGGTGAGGTGCCGGCGGCGGTGCGGTGCGCGTTCTGGCTGGGCATGGCCTTGGCCCAGCGGGGACTGCACGCCCGTGGCGGGGGATGGCTCGCCCGGGCGCAGCGGCTGCTGGATGAGTGCTCGCAGGACTGCGTCGAGCGTGGGTACCTGCTGCTTCCCGCCGCGTTGCAGGCGCTCGACGGTGAGGACTCCGCCGGGGCGCACGCCACCTTCGGCCAGGTGGCCAAGATCGCCGACGGGTTCGACGATCCGGACCTGGTGGCGTTCGGGCTGCTCGGTCGCGGGCAGGCGCTGGTCCGGATGGGGGAGGCGTCCGAGGGGGCGAGCTTCTTGGACGAGGCCATGGTGGCCGTGACGGCGGGGGAGGTCTCCCCACTGGCCGCGGGGATCGTCTACTGCGCCGTGATCCTGGCGTGCCAGGAGATCTTCGACCTGCACCGGGCAGAGCAGTGGACGGAGGCCGTGAGCGAGTGGTGTGCGTCCCAGCCGGACCTGGTGGCTTTCCGCGGACAGTGCCTGGTGCACCGTTCGGAGATCATGCAGCTCCACGGCGAGTGGTGGGACGCGCTGGAGGAGGCCCGCCGGGCGCGTGAGCGTCTCTCGCAGCCGCCGGGCCATCCAGCGGTCGGGATGGCCTTCTATCAACTGGGCGAGCTGCACCGACTACGGGGCGAGTTCGGGAAGGCCGAGGACGCCTACCGTCAAGCCGGCGCCGTGGGGCGCGACCCGCAGCCGGGTCTGGCCCTCCTGCGGCTGGCGCAGGGACGTGTCGATGCCGCCGAGGCGTCCATCCGCCGGGTACTGGACGAGACGGACAACCGGGTGCTGCGCTCGCGGGTGCTGGCCGCCTACGTGGAGATCATGCTCGCCGCTGGGGACGTGGCGGCGGCACAGGCCAGCGCTGAGGAGCTGTTCGCGATAGCGGCGGACCTGGCGGCCCCCTACCTGGGGGCGGTTGCGGCGCACGCCCAGGGGGCCGTGCTGCTGGCCGAGGGCGACCCGCGAGGTGCCCGCCACGCCTTGCGGCGAGCCTGGGGGATCTGGCAGGAGCTGCAGACCCCCTACGAGGGCGCCCGGTCGCGGGTGCTGATGGGGCTGGCCTGCCACGAGCTCGGCGACGAGGAGACGGCGGGCATGGAGCTGGACTCCGCCCGCCGGACCTTCCAGGAGCTCGGCGCCGCCCCCGACCTGGCCCGCTTGGAGGAGCTGACCCGCACGGCGGCTCCGGAGATCCCGGGCGGGCTGACGCCGCGGGAGGTGGAGGTGCTGGCCTTGGTGGCGGCCGGCAGAACCAACCGCGACATCGCCGCCGAGTTGGTCATCAGCGAGCACACCGTCGCCCGGCACCTGCAAAACATCTTCCTCAAGCTCGGCGTCACCAGCCGTACGGCCGCCGCGACCTTCGCCCACGAGCA
>JALYGD010000282.1 GCA_030777265.1 Actinomycetota bacterium
TGGCAACCGCCCCGGCCCCTCCTAGGGTTCGCGCGTCACGGCGATGCCGACCAGGAACGCGGTGGGAGTCCGCGGCGGTCCCGCCACTGTGATCGGGGAGTGAGCCTTGGGGCGTCGGCGAGGTCCGGCGTAGGGGGCGGCCACCGGCGGTTGTCCGGGAAGGCCGGAGGCGCAGCGAAGATCCGGGAGCCAGGAGACTGGGGCGTCGCCACGGGCCAGCGGGCCGAGGAGCCCGAGAAAGGCGCGTTCATGCAGCATCCAGGGTTCCTGTGGCGGCCACGTCATAGTCTGCTCCGCGGCCTCCTCCAGGTCTCTCTGCTCGCCGTGGGGGCGCTGCTTGTGACCTACGCGGTGTTGTTCGACCAGGGGCGGCTGACCGCCGGCCAAGGCCTGTTCCACGAGGTCTTTCACGACGCTCGCCATCTACTTGGGATCCCCTGCCACTAGCCGCCCCATGGCGTGCTAGTCGGGAGACCTACCAGATGCTCGCGTCCAGTTTGCGCCGAGGACTCGTAGCCGGCCTGCTTGGCGGGCTTGTCGCCGGGCTCTTCGCGTTTGTGATCGGCTACAGGCCGCTCGAACAGGCAGTCCGTTTGGAAGAAGCGGCCACCTCCAGCGCAGCCGGCCACGTCGACGGTATGACGGCAGGTGACGGTCTCGGCCCCCCCGCGGTCGCCAGCCGTCCCACTCGAGCTCAGCCGAGAGAAGACGAGGAGGTTGTCGTCTCCCGCCGCACCCAGCGTCTCGGCCTGCTCGCTGCCACGGGTCTCGTCGGCGTCGCCCTCGGTGGGATGTTCGGGATCGTCTTCGCGGCGTTTCGCCGCCGCCTCAGGAACCCGAGCTCCTGGGTGGCGAGCCTGCAACTCGGGGTGGCGGTGTGGCTCGCAGTCGCGCTGCTGCCCTCCCTGAAGTATCCCGCGAACCCCCCCGGCGTGGGCGCGCCGGCCACGGTGGGGGCCCGCAGCGGCTGGTACCTGACCGCGATCGTCGTGTCGCTGGCCACGGCGCTCGCGACGTGGGCGGTCGCGCGGCGCCTGCGGGCCAGAGGGGGCCCGGTCGTCAAGCGGCACGTCCTCGCCGCAGCCGTGGCCGCGGCCGGAGCCGCGCTCCTCGCGGCTCTGCCCCCGAACACCGATCCGGTCAACGTTCCCGCGGCCCTGCTGTGGAACTTCCGGCTCAGCGCGCTCGGGACAACGGCGGTCCTATGGCTCGGACTCGCGGCCGCGTTCGGTCTGCTGGGCGAACGGGCCGGTCGCCCCTCGGGGGCGCGGCAAGACCGCCGGGGGACCCCATGACGAAACCCAACCGAGTCCTGCTCGTGCGCCATGCACCCACCTCCTCGACACGTCGGGCAGCGTTTCCGGCTGACGAGGAGCTCGATGCGCGGGGACGGGTGGAGGCAGCCACCCTGCGCGGCACCTTGCCGCGAGTGACCGCCCTGACCAGCCCGGCTCGGCGAGCGTCGGAGACGGCCACGCTCGCCGGGTTTCGTGAGGCCACGGTCGAACCCGCGCTCGCCGAGTGCGGCTTCGGGAGCTGGTCCGGGCGCACGTTCAGGGAAGTTCAGCATGACGACCGCGACCGCTTCGCCGCCTGGCTGGCAGACCCGGAAGCGTGCCCCCCCGGAGGTGAATCCATCGGCAGGCTCGCCTCCCGCGTGGCCGGCCTGCTCGAGAGCCTGCGAACTGGTCCACCGACCCTCTGCTTCACGCACGGAGGCCCGATCAAAGCCGCGATCGTGTACGCGCTCGAGGCACCGCTGTCGGCGGTGTGGCGTGTGGACGTCGCGCCGTGCTCGGTAACCGAGCTTCATTCGCGGCCAGAGGGGGGCTGGACGTTGGCCCGGATGAACGTTCCCGCCGCGGCCTTCGTGACCGCGGGGAGAGTGTCGGCATGAGACGGTCGCAGGGCCCGGGGCCGGGAGGGCCCTCAAGGGGCCGGGTGGGGCGGGCCAGACTGGGTCGCGGTGCGCATGGCGGCGCGCTCGCTGCCGGTCTCGCACTCGGCTACCTCGCCGACCTCCTGGTTGGCGACCCCGTCCGAGGCCACCCCGTCGCCGGCTTCGGGCGGCTCGCGCTCGCGGCCGAAGACCTCATCTATCGACCCACGGCAACGGCCGGCGCTGCTTACGCCGGTCTGCTCGTGTCGGGCGTGACCGCAGGGGTGGCTGCGCTCGATCGGGCCACGGCCTGCAGACCTGGCGCGCGTGTGGCCATCAGTACTGTCGTGACCTGGACGGCGCTGGGCGGCCGCAGCTTGCGTCGCGAGGCCCGAGCGGTCGCGGCACTCACCGCCGCGGGTGACCTCCGCGCGGCGCGTCGGCGACTGCCTTCGCTGTGCAGCCGTGACCCCGAGCCGCTGGACGAGAAGGGACTTGTCCGCGCCGCTATCGAGTCGCTGGCCGAGAACACCTCGGACGCCGTCGTCGGCCCTCTGGTGTGGGGAACCCTCGCCGGACCGGCGGGGATCGCCGCACACCGGGCAGCGAACACCCTCGACGCGATGGTGGGCTACCGCACTCCTCGTTACCGTCGCTTCGGAACCGCCGCCGCGCGTCTCGACGACCTCCTCAACTTCGTGCCGGCGCGGGTGACGAGCGTGCTCACGTCAGTGCTCGCCCCGGCCGTGGCTGGCTCAACTGCGCACACGCTCGCCACCATCCATCGCCATGGCGGTCACCATCCGAGCCCGAACGCCGGGCGCACCGAGGCCGCCTTCGCCGGGGCGCTCGAGGTCCGCCTCGGCGACGACGAGGTCTCCTACCAGGGCCGGATCATCAGGCGTCCCGCAGTCGGCGACGGTCCGCCGCCCTCACCATCTGACGTCGAGCGGGCGGCGCGACTGTCCGCCCTCGTCAGCATGACCGCCGTCGCGCTGGCGGTCGGCGGCTGTCTGAGCGTTCGAGCAGCCCGACTGGCGTTGGCGTGCCGGATGGGGAAGAGGTGCAGCCGTTGAAAGGGGCGATCCTCGTCGGAGGCACCGGGTCGGATGTCGGCAAGAGCATCATCGTCGCCGGTCTGTGTCGGTGGCTGGCCCGAGCCGGCGTGAAGGTGGCGCCGTTCAAGGCCCAGAACATGGCGCTGAACTCGACGGTGACCCCCGACGGCGGTGAGATCGGCCGGGCTCAGGCGGCCCAGGCGGCTGCCGCAGGGGTGGCGCCCGAGGTCGCGATGAACCCGGTGCTCATCAAGCCGACCGGGGAGCGCCACAGCCAGGTCGTCATCATGGGACGACCCGGTTTCGACGCCAGCGCACGCTCGTACCGCGACCACGTCGCGGAGCTCCTGCCGGTCGTGCTCGAGGCATTCGCCGACCTGTCCGCCCGCTTCGACGTCATCGTCTGCGAGGGCGCGGGGAGCATCGCCGAGATGAACCTCCGCCGCAGCGACCTCGCCAACCTCGGCCTCGCCCGCGCCCTGGACCTACCCGTTGTCGTCGTCGGCGACATCGACCGGGGCGGCGTCTTCGCCGCTCTCTACGGCAGCCTCGCACTGCTCGAGGCGGCCGACCAAGCCCACGTCGCAGGGTTCATCGTCAACCGCTTCCGCGGCGACGGGACCATCCTCGGCTCCGGCCTGAAGCAGCTCGGCGCGCTCACGGGTCGACCGGTGCTCGGCGTGCTGCCCCATCACGACGGACTGTGGCTCGACGCCGAGGACAGTCTGACCTTGGACGCGGCCGGCTGGGACCGTGGCGGAGCCGCTGCCCCGGAGGGGCTCGACGTCGTCGTCGTGCGCCTGCCGCGAATCAGCAACTTCACGGACGTGGACGCGCTGGCCGTCGAGCCGGGGGTGGCCCTGCGGTTCTCCACGAGTCCGACCGCGGTCGCCCGGGCCGACCTCGCGATCGTCCCGGGCTCGAAGGCCACGGTCAGTGACCTGCAATGGCTGCGGCGCAGCGGTATCGCCCACGCCCTGGCCGCGCGCGGGGCGGCCGGCGGGCCCGTCCTCGGCATCTGCGGCGGCTACCAGATGCTCGGGCGTCGCATCGTCGACCAGGTCGAAAGCGGCGTCGGAGAGGTCCAAGGGATCGGGCTTTTGCCGGTCGAGACCCACTTCGACGCCAGCAAGCACCTAGCCCGCACCATGGGCGTCTGCCCGCTGCTGGGGTGGGTCGATGCCACCGGCTACGAGATCCATCACGGCCGGACCTCGGTGGCGGCCGACAGTCCATTCCTCGTGAGCATCGACGGTTCCCCAGAGGGTTGCGTCGCCGGCAGCGTGATCGGCACGTCCTGGCACGGGCTGCTCGAGAGTGACGCTCTGCGTCGTGCCCTGCTCGCATGGGTGGCAGAGAAGACGGGGCGGGACTGGCGCGGCGGCCTGCGCCCGTTCGCGGCCGTGCGCGAGGAGCGACTCGACCGCCTCGGCGACCTCGTCACCGCCAACCTCGACACCGAGGCCGTCGCGACGCTCATCGAACGCGGGGCTGCGCGTGACCTGCCGATCATCCCTCCCGCGGGCGCCCCCGAGGTGGGCAGGTGAGCGGCGACCGCGCGCCGGGTCCGGCGATCCTGTTCCTCACCACAGCCGACACCGAGGTGCTTGCCGCCGCGGGCGCGGTCGAGCGCCTGCCAGGCGACTTCCCCCAGATACGCGCGGCCAACCCCGTCGAGGCGCCTGACGAACCCGCGGAACTCGAGCCCTGGCTCGACGAGCTTCTCGACGGGGCAGCGGTCGTGCTCATCCGACTTCTCGGGGGGCGCCGTGCCTGGCCGACAGGTTTCGACCGTGTCCGTGAGCGCTGTCAGGCACGAGACGTGGCGCTTCTGGCCTTCGGAGGAGAGGACGCGGTCGACGCCGAACTCACCGCGGCTTCGACCGTCCCCTCCGGGGTGGTGGCGCATGCCGTCGAGTACCTGCGCCACGGCGGCGTGGAGAACACCGCGCAGCTGCTGCGCTTCGTCGCAGACACCGTGCTACTCGGCGGGTTCGGGTTCGCTCCGCCCACCGAGATCCCGCCCCGCGGGTGGTACCGGCCGGAGCTCAGGGACCGGTTGGATGATGCCAAGCCGACGGTTGCGGTCGTCTTCTACCGGGCCCACTTCGTGGCTGGCAACACAGCCTTCGTCGACGGCCTCATCGACGCCCTCGACGCTGCCGGAGTCAACCCGCTCGCGGCGTATACCTACTCGCTGCGTCCTGAGGCCGACGGGCGGGTCCCGGCGCTCGAGCTCGTGCGCGCAGCCACCGGCTCGGGCGCCGGCCGGGCTGGCGTCGACGCGCTCGTGCTCACGGTCCTGGCGATGGGCGGGTCGAGCGCAGCCGACGCTGAAACCTGGGAAGTTCCCGCTCTGAGGGCGCTCGACGTACCAGTGGTCCAAGCCTTGTGCGCGACGGGGAGCCGAGAACGCTGGGCGGCCTCGGACGCAGGCCTGTCCCCACTCGACGTCGCGATGCAGGTCGCGATGCCGGAGTTCGACGGGCGCGTCGTCACCGTCCCCTGCTCGTTCAAGGAGGAGGTCCCCGCCTCCCGGGTAGCGGAAAGCCGCGGGGCCACTGCGCGTCCTGGGGCCGACCAGGGTAGGGCCCCCAGCATGGCGCACCCGCCGATCGGCGGGCGGCTGGCGCGCTACGTCCCCGACGTCGAACGCGCCACGCGGGTGGCCGGAATCGTCGCCCGCCTCGCCCTGCTGCGCCGTACCCCGAACCCCGACAAGAGAGTCGC
>JALYGD010000283.1 GCA_030777265.1 Actinomycetota bacterium
AGTTCGCCGACCGGCATGGTCTCGCCCTCATCTCCATCGCGGACATCATCGCCTACCGCCGCCGCTATGAGCGGCTCGTGCGGCGCGTCGTCGAGACCCACCTGCCCACTCCGTACGGCAGCTGGCGGGCGATCGGCTACGAATCCCTCGTCGACGGCCTCCACCATCTCGCCCTGGTCTATGGCGAGGCCGAAGGCACCCGCAACGTGCTCGTTCGCATGCATTCGGAGTGCTTGACCGGGGACGTGTTCCGCTCGCGGCGGTGCGACTGCGGTGCCCAGCTCGACCTCGCCATGGCTCGCATCGCCGAGGAGGGGCGCGGTGTCGTCATCTACCTGCGTGGCCACGAGGGGCGGGGTATCGGCCTGATCCACAAGCTCCAGGCCTACCAGCTGCAGGACGCCGGCCGGGACACCGTGGAGGCGAACCTCGCGCTCGGCTTTCCCGCGGACTCGCGCAACTACGGTACCGGCGCGATGATCCTCGCCGACCTCGGGCTGTCGACGTTGCGGCTGCTCACGAACAACCCGGCGAAACGTTCCGGCCTCGAGGGCTTCGGCCTCGAGATCGTCGACGACGTACCGCTGCAGGTGCGCTCGAACCCTGCCAACGCCCTCTACCTGGCTACGAAGCAGGAGAAACTCGGCCACGTCTTCACCGTCGGCGACGCGGCCAGGGTCGCCTCGACCGGCGTGGGCGACCTCGCCCGCCGTTCCGAAGTGGTCTTCGATGGCCTTGCGTTCGCCCCGGGGCCCGGCGTGACTCCGGCTGACCCGGGCCCAGCCCCCGATGAGCGTTGAGGTGGCCAACGAAAGGCACGAACGCACCGCACCTCTCGACGCCCGGGGCCTGCAGGTTGGCATCGTCGCGGCCCGGTTCAACGAGGCGGTCGTCGATCGCCTCGTCGCCGGTGCGGTCGACGCTCTCGTACGTCACGGCGCGCTCGCATCCGACCTGCACGTCTACCGGGTCCCCGGATCGTTCGAGATCCCCGTTGTCCTGCGCCGACTCGCCGACAGCGGCCGCTTCGATGCGCTCGTGGCGGTCGCGGCGGTCGTGCGCGGCGCGACGCCGCACTTTGATTACGTGGCTGGGGAAGCAGTCGGGGGGATCGCGGTAGTCGCACGTGAGACCGGGGTCCCGGTCGGACTCGGAGTGGTCACGACCGATACGTGGGAGCAGGCGGTCGAGCGCGCCGGGGGCAAGCTCGGCAACAAGGGCGCGGAGGCGGCATTGTCGGCGATCGAGACCGCGAACCTGCTCCGGGACCTCCAGACGTGAGCGGCGCTCCGCAGGAGCGACGCGAGAGGAGCCGTCTCAGGTTTCCTAAGATAGCGACGGTGGTGGTCCCGTGACGATACAACGGATGGTGCTGCCGCAACGACGGCGAGTTGCCGGGGCTGGGAGCGGGCGCGAGGCTGTCATGTACCCTGAGGATGAGTGGTGCTGAAGCTCGTCATCCCAAAGGGGTCGCTCGAGCAGGCGACCCTCAAGCTGTTCGAGGACGCGGACCTCAAACTCCGCCGTTCGAGCGACCGCGACTACTTCGGTCGCATCGACGATCCCCGCGTGGACGAGGTCGCGATCCTGCGACCCCAGGAGATTCCACGCTACATTGAAGAGGGTTTCTTCGACCTCGGTGTCACCGGCCGCGACTGGATCGAGGAGACCTCCGCTCAGGTCGTCACCCTGGCGGAGCTCGCCTATTCCAAGGCGACAGCCAACCCCATCCGCGTCGTGCTTGCCGTCCCCGTCGCCGCCACGTGGTCGTCGGTCGACGACCTGCCGGACGGCGTGAAGGTCTCCACCGAACTGCCCGAGCTCACGCGGCGCTTCTTCGAGGAGCGTGGCAAGAAGGCGAAGGTCTTCCTCTCCTATGGTGCCACCGAGGCCAAGGTCGGCAGCATCGTCGACGCCTGCGTGGACGTCACCGAGACCGGGTCGACGTTGCGGAAGAACGGACTGAAGATCATCGGCGAGCTACTCGTCTCACGCACCGAGCTCATCGCGAACGTCGAGTCCTACGAGTACCCCGACAAGCGCGCGGCCATGCAGGACATCCGCACGCTCCTGCTCGGCGCGATCGACGCTCGCGGGCGGGTTCTGCTCAAACTCAACGTCGCGGCGGAGGACCTGCCGGAGGTGCTCGCCGTCCTGCCAAGCCTGAAGGCGCCGACCGTCAACCAGCTCGCTGACGAGGACGGCTACGCGGTCGAGACCGTCGTCGACAAGCGTGGGGTGAACCGGCTCATGCCGGAGTTGAAGGCCCGGGGGGCCACGGGCATCCTCGAGATTCCGATCACAAAGATCATCGCCTGAGCCTTCTCACCAGCTCGAGGCGACCGACCCCGGCCCAGCCCGTCTGGGCGTACCGCTCGGCCCGTGGCTCGCCCACCCCCCGCTACCATCAGGAGCACGTGGCAGTGAGGAGGTCCCATGCGCCGTGCCGTCGTCCTGCTCAGCGTCTTCGCCGTCCTCGCGCTTACCCCGCTAGCCGCCCTGGCAGCCGAGTCGAAGGGCCCGGCCGTGACGGGCTCGTCGCTGGGTGTACTGATCGGGCTGGTCATCGGCGTCGCCTTCGGGATGATCGTGACCGCCCATACCTACCTACGTTCGCCCTATGGGGAAAGTGAAGCCCAGTACGAGTACGCGCACGACATCCGCGAGGGCGTAGGCGGCCACGAGCCCCACGAGCAAGAGGTCGGGACCGCGGTTCCGACGGAGGAGGAGCCTGCCGGCAGCGCCTAACCGGCTTGGCGCGGAGCCCCTCGAGACTGCACCCACCCGGCGTCATGCAACAGCTCTGCTATCGCGTGGGGAGACTGACATGAGTGAGAGCCACGGCGATTCCCCTGGGGCGCAGGAGGGCAAGCCGAGCGAGGATGAGGTTCGGGCCTACCTGGCGCAGCTCCGTCAGGCCGGGGTCGCCGACATCGTCGCTCAGGCGTTCTCGCTGCTCGCGAGTGGTGCTGAGGTCAAGTTGGGCCGACGGGACGCTCGGCTGCTCATAGACCTCGCTGCCGCAGTGGCCGACGTCGGCGGCCCGCACCTCGAGGAGCGTCTGAGACAGCAGATGCAACAGGCGCTCAACCAGTTGCGTGTCGGGCAGGTCGACGCCGAATCACAGCTCGCGAAGCTGCGCGCGGAAGGAAAGCTCCCCCCAGAGGAAGCCGATGATCTGCCCGAAGGCGCGGCAGCTGCCAGTGCCGGGCAGGCGTCACAGACGGCGCGCCAAGAGACGCCCCGGTCGTCGGAGCGACCCTCCTCAGCTGCCTCACGCCTGTGGATTCCCGGTCGCTGAGCACGGTCACTCGCCAGCCGCCCAGCCCTACTGGTAGCCTCGCTGCGAAAGAAGAAGGGGGGGGCCGCCGCGATGCCTCCTGTCGGCGGGCGACGGCTTCGGGCTCGAGCGCCCGCCGGGGGGCTCCTCGCCGGGTCGTAGCGGCCAACCGCACCGCTCCACGAGGCGCTTCCCGCGCCGAGGAGCGGCAGCAAGTTCCTACAGTTCCATGGACGAGGAGGGTGCAGCATCAACGACGAGCCGCGGATCAATGATCAGATCCACGAGCGCGAAGTGCGCCTCATCGCAGAGGACGGAGAGCAGATCGGGATCGTGCCGCTGGCCGAGGCGCTGGGCTATGCACGGGACCGGGATCTCGACCTCGTGGAGGTGGCTTCGCAGGCCAACCCCTCGGTCTGCCGAGTGATGGACTACGGGAAGCACAAGTACCAGGAAGCGCAGAAGCAGAAAGAAGCCCGTCGCCGGCAGAGCCAGATCGTCGTCAAAGAGATCAAGATGCGGCCGAAGATCTCGGAGAACGACTACCAGACGAAAGCCGGGCACG
>JALYGD010000284.1 GCA_030777265.1 Actinomycetota bacterium
CGCCTTGGCCGCCCTCGCCTGGACGGTGCATCTCGCCCTCGCGCTGAGGCGGCCCCGCTGCGGGGTCGTCGTCGCCTACAATCCGTTCACCGCGCTCGGGGTGGCCCTCGCCAAACTGCTGGGACGCGCGCCGCCGCTCGTCGTCCGCGTCATCGGCAACATCGCGAGCAAGGCCCTCGTCGTCCACCGCTCCCAGCGACGGGCCCGCCTCCTCGCTGCTGTGGAAGGATTCGCGCTGCGCCACGCCGACCTGGTCGTGCCCATGGGGGCTTTCACCCGCGACCTTGCCCGGCGCGCAGGCGCACCCGAAGACCGCATCGTCGCGCTGCCCCACCCGACCCGCTGGTTCGGCACGGAAGTCGATGGCGGTGGCGAGGCCGGCGGTCCGGCTCGGATCGTCGCGGCGGGCCGGTTGGTGGCGAGCAAGGGCTTTGACGTGCTGCTCCGCGCCTTTGCCGAGTTGGCTCGCGAGGTGGACGACGTCGTGCTGGAAATTGCCGGAGAGGGGCCGGAACGTGAACGGCTCGAAGGGCTCGCGGGCGAGCTCGGCCTGCGGCGGCAGGTGCGCTTCCACGGCTGGCTGCCCGCCGACCGCATGCCCGACTTCTTCGCCGGGGCGCTCGTGTCGGTACTGCCGTCACGGGTGGAGGAGGGTCTTGGCATGGTGCTCGTCGAAGCAGGCATGGCCGGGTGCGCCCTCGTTGGGAGCGACCTCGGCGGCATCCGCGACATCGTTCGACCCCTGGAAACCGGCCTGCTCGTCCCCCCCGATGATCCCGCCGCGCTGGCCGACGCGCTCCGTCGCCTGCTCGCCGACCCCCACGAGGCACGAAGGCTCGGGGCCGGGGCCCGCGACGCGGCCGTCGCGTGGATCGGTGACCGGGAGGATGCGCTGAGCCACCTGCGGCAGCGGATCGACGAGCTCCACCGCGACCGCCCTGCCCGACGGCTGGGACGAGCTCGGTGAAGGTTGTCGTCACCGGCGGGGCCGGTTTCATCGGCGCGAACCTCGTCCGTGCCCTTCTCAGCGACGACGCCGCCGACCACGTCACCGTCGTGGACGACCTGTCGACGGGCAGTCGCGAGAACCTCGACGGGCACGGAGTCGAGTTGCGCGTCGGGTCCATCCTCGACGAGCGACTGCTCGACGACGCGTTCCGTGGCGCCGACGCTGTCGTCCACCTCGCCGCGCGCCCGTCTGTGCCGCGCTCGCTCGAAGACCCCGTCGCCAGCCATACCGCCAACGCCACCGGCACGCTCCAGGTGCTAGAAGCGGCTCGCCGTGCGGGCGGCCTCTACACGGTCGTGGCCTCATCTTCCTCGGTCTACGGTGCCGATCCGACCCTGCCGAAGTCGGAGGATTCGGCGCCCCGGCCGCTGAGCCCCTACGCGGCGAGCAAGCTCGCCACAGAGGCGTACGCCCAGGCATACGCGAGCGCCTTCGGGATGCCGGTTCTGGCTTTCCGCCTCTTCAACGTCTTCGGACCGCTCCAAGCGGCCCATCATGCGTACGCGGCGGTCGTGCCGGCATTCGTCTCGGCGGCCCTGGAGGGACGCCCGCTGACCGTGCACGGGGATGGTCGACAGACCCGCGACTTCACCTATGTCGACAGCGTCACCGCGGTCATCCTCGAGGCTGTCCATGGGCGGGTCACGAGCGACGGTCCGGTGAACCTCGCGTTCGGGTCACGACGCACCCTGCTCGAGGTGGTCGCCGTCCTCGAGCAGGCTCTGGCCCGGCGTCTGGAGGTCGTGCACACACCGCCGCGCCCCGGCGACGTGCGCCATTCTCAGGCCGACCAGAGCCGGCTGCGCGCCCTGTTCCCCGACCTTGTCCCGGTCGAGTTCGAACAGGGCCTGCGCGAGACCGTGACGTGGTTCCGAGCGGCGCGGCAACTGCAGGCCTACGACGAGCCGGCGTGACGGGTCATCGCTACGAGCGCGGAATCGGTGTAGGCGCTAGGTCGCGGCCTCTACGAGGAAGCCGAAGCTCCATCGCCTGGAACGTCTCTACTGATAGGCGCGGGCTTGCAGGGTGAAGAGCTCTGAGTAGAGGCGTCGGTCCGTCATGAGGTCGCTGTGGGAGCCGGCCTCGACCACCCTGCCTTCGTCGAGCACGACGATGATGTCGGCGTCCTGCACGGTTGACAGCCGGTGTGACACCAGCACGGTGATGGCACCGTCCGAGGCGGTCTCGCGCGCCGCGCGGGCTATGCCCGAGAACAGCGCGTGCTCGCTGGCCGGGTCGAGGGCGGAGGTGGGCTCGTCGAGGATGTGGAGCAGGGGCCGCAGGCGCATGCGGGCCCGGGCGAGGGCGAGCTTCTGCCACTGTCCCTCGGAGAGGTCCACGCCGGAGAAGGTCCGTCCGAGCTGGGTGCCCAGCTCGTCGGGAAGCGACGCGACGACCGCTGAGGCCCCGGCGCGATCGACGGCACGGGTCACGCGCCGCTCGTCGTCGAGAGCGGGAAGATCGCCGATCCCCACCGTCTGCCCCGCCGTGAACTCAAACTTCGTGTAGTCCTGGAAGGCGCCCGAGGTTGCATCCCGCCAGTCGGAGGGGTCGATCTCGGCAAGGTCGACCCCGTCCACCCTTACCGACCCGCTGCTCGGGGTGTAGAAGCCGCAGAGCAGCTTGACGAGCGTGCTCTTGCCGGCGCCGTTCTCACCTACCAGTGCGACCACGCTGCCTGCCGGGAACAGCAGGTTGACGTCGTGGAGGATCTCGCGCTCGGTTCCCGGGTAGCGGAACGACACGCCGTGGAAGGCGATGCCTTGGCGCAGCCGCTGGGGGGCTGGGTGGAGGGTCCGGTCGGGACGCTGGGGTCTGCTGGCCTTGGCATGGTCCTCCAGCCAGAGAAAATGGCCCGCCACGAGCAGTACCCGCTGCAACCACCCTCCAGTCTGGGCGACGCCGGTGACCTGTCCGCTGACCTGATCGGCGAGCTCCACCAGGAGGAAGATGTCCCCCGGAGTGGCCATGCCGATGCGGACGTGACCTAGGACGAAGGCGATGGCCCCCACGTAACCGGCGAGGAAGACCAGCCTGCCGACTGTTTCCCAGCCCACGCAGCGGGTGGCGGCGCCAACTTCGGTCCGGCCCACGGAGGTGAGCAGGGCCCGCTGACGGCTACGGATCTCGTCGCCGATGCCGAACAGCCGCAGTTCTTTCGCGGGTCCCAGCGTGGTGGCGAGCTTCAGGTAGTGGGAGGCGAGGCGGCTCTGCTGAGCGTTGCCACGCCCGGTCTCGTCCAGGATCTTTGCACACCGCCCGCTCGCCGCCAGCGACGGCAGTCCCAGGAGTGGCAGCAGTAGCAGGCCGGGATGAATGCTGACGAGCAGGATCGCGGTGCCGACCGCCGCTGCCAGCACCTGGCCGGTCATGAGGATGGCCGGCACCACCTGGCTCACGGATCTGCGCTGGCCGCGCAGATGCTCCAACCGGTCCAGGAACTCGGGTCGCTCGTGGTGCTCGAGGCCGGGAAGACTCGCGGCTAGCTCGACCAGGCGACGTTCGAGACGCAGGCTCGTTGCTTCCTGAAGCCGGAAACGCACTTTCGCCAAGACGACCTTCAGGACCTGCCCGAGCCCTCTGGTGGCCGCCAACGCTCCGACAGCGGCCAGAGCGAGGGCGGGGCGTTTGGAGGTGACGCCGTCGACGAGGAGCTTCAGCCACAGGCCGGTCGCGGCGGCAGCCAGTCCCATGACCGGAACGAGGAGGCAGGAGAGGGCTGCTCGCCAGGGGTCGGCGCGGAAGGTCGCCGAGATGACGAAGAACAGTCCCCGCAGCCGCTGCGGGCGGGAGGTCGGAGGAGCGGCCTCGGCTTTTGCGGGACGGCGACGGGGGCGGGAGGGGCTGCTGTGGCGGGAGGTCCGAGGAGCGGTCTCGGTTTTTGCGGTACGGCGACGGGGGCGGGAGGGACTGTTGTGCCGGGAGGCGGGGGGAGCGGCCTCGGTTTTGCCGGGTGGGGCCGCAGGCCCGGGCGTGTGGGCGGATGCGCGACCGCGACGGGGACGGGAGGGGCCTCTAGACATGGCTGAGCCTGCGGTACTGCTCCGCCTGCAGTTTGAAGGCCGATGCGTAACGTCCTCCCAGTGCGACGAGGTAGTCGTGCGTGCCGAATTCGACGATGCGTCCCTTGTCCACGACGACGATGTGGTCAGCGTGGCGGACGGTTGAGAAGCGGTGGGAGACGATGATGGTGGTCAAGCCCCGCGTGAGCTGGAGGAAGCGCTCGTAGAAGTCGGCCTCGGCTCGGACGTCGAGGCTTGCGGTGGGCTCGTCGAGCACGAGCAGGCTCGCCCCAGCTTCGACGGCGAGCAGCACGCGCGCGAGCGCCACGCGTTGCCACTGGCCTCCTGAGGGGTCGGTGCCGTTGGGGAACTTGCGTGACAGCGGCGTCTCCCACCCCGCAGGGAACAGGCCGGGAAGGTCAGCAGCGCCGGCGGCGGCGAGCACCCGCTCCAAGGCTTCGTCGTCGTCGCGCCGAGCGAGGTCGCCGAAGGCGACGTTGTCCCGCAACGACAGGGGATAGCGACCGAAGTCCTGGAAGACGGCGGCGATGCGACGCTGCCACGAGGCCGCGTCGATCTCGCGCAGGTCCATGTCGTCCACGCTGAGGTGTCCCTCGGTGGGGTCGTAGAAGCGGCAGAGCAGCTTGAGCAACGTGGTCTTGCCGCTGCCGTTGTCGCCGACGATCGCGAGCGAGCGCCCGGGCCGGACCCAGAGGTCGACGCGCCGGAGCACCGGCTGGTTGGTGCCGGGGTAGGTGAACGATGCATCGTGGAAGCGGATGCCCCCGACCAGACGAGTCGGCGCCGGCTTGTCGCCGGGGAGCTGGAAGCGGGGCGGCTGCGTTGCCTCCTCCACCCGCACCGCGTGTTGCAGCGGGGCCGTCCCGAGCTGCAGGGCATATTCGTTGTCGGAATCCCAGGCGAACCCCGCCAGGCCCAGGACGGCCTGAGCCTGCACCGCGACGGCGCCGAGCCCGACCTCGCCCCGCAGGGCCGAGCGGACCAGGGCGCCGAGCACGAGGGCGTGCGTGGCGATGAGGACTCCGAATGATCGGAGCATGCCCCAGGTGTTCCCCCGGCGCTTGTGCCATGCCTGGCGCATCCCTTCGCGCCAGTGTCCCTCGAATCGGTTGGCGAGCCACCGCGCGAGGCCGAAGATGCGTATCTCCTTGGCGGCCGTGCCATCGAGGGCGAGGTCGCTCAAGTACTGGGCGCGTCGGAACCCGGTGGAGGACTGCTCCAACGAGGCCACGAGGCCTGCCATCTCGCGCCGGTACCAGCCGTTCGAAGAAATCCAGCCGAGCGCTATGAGCAGTGGGGCCCACCAGCGGTAGCCGGCGAGCACGACCGCGGAGCCCAGCGCCAGCAGCCGGTTCGAGACGATGGTCTCCAGCGCCACCACGGCCTGGCTGGTCCGCACCGGCTGGGGTCCTACGGCGTGGGCGAGGCGGACTTCGTCCGCCAGCTCCGGGTCCTCGAGATGGGCCAGCGTCGCCGGGGCGAGCAGACCGGAGAGCAGCCGGTCACGCAGGAGCAGGTCGAGGCGAACCGTCAGACGTTTGGCGACCGGGCCGAGGAAAGGCAGCACGATGTCCAGGGCGGCGAGGCTTCCGACGAGCAGGGCAAGGGCCTGCCAGGGGTTGCGGATCCCTGGCAGTGGGGAGGGCTCGCCGCCCACGGTTGCGATCAACGCGCCGGTGGCGAGCATGATGACCACCGGTAGCAGCCCGGACACGACGACGTCGAATGCGAGCGCAGCCGAGCCGAGACGACTTGCTTGAGGCAGGAGCCGGAGCAAGGTGAGGACCGGCCGGCGCGAAGCGACCCGGGAGCGGTCGGCGATGCTGCGGATCAGGCGCAGCAGGTGGCCACAGCGGCGCTGTTGTCCGTGACGATGCCGTTGTCGTGTCGGGATCGACGGCCTCAGGCGTCGACCGGGCTGGGTCGAGCGCCTCGGGCTCCGGCCCGGCTGGGGGCCCTCTTCCCGGGGATGATCCTCGTGCCGGTGCGGGTGGCGCGGTCGCGGTTTGCGAACCTGGTGTCGCCGGTCGCGGCTCCCTCCCGGTCGGGGCTGTCTCCGACCGGTCGAGTGCCAGCGGTGCGCTTCGGGCATGAGTCCTCGCGGTTGGGGGCGTGGCAGTCCACGTTGCTGTTTCCCGCATCTGCGCTCGTCAGGCCGTCGGAAGAGGCTGTGGCAGGCAGCGGCCCTGCTCCTCCTGGTCCTGATGCCGATCAGCTACAGGATGGTCAGCAACGTGGTGACGGCGAGACAGGCAACGGCAACATTCTTGTCGTCGTCATCGCAGTCGTGAGCCGTGTAGTGCTTGCTCTTACCGAGTGCTCCAAGCTCATCGGCGGCGAGCGCCGATGGGGTAGACAGCGCCTGGAGGTCGAGAACGTCGACGCTCAGCTCCTGGCCCTCAATGGGAGTCAGATCAACCATGCAGTTCACCTCCCTTCTAT